>CAZFVG010000008.1:0-18732 GCA_964522135.1 uncultured Methanosarcinales archaeon
ATGATAGAAGAATATTTTTTTAACGTATCGAGATTGCTGAATGTTATAGAGAATGATTTGTTGATAAGCCTGTTATTTCCTGAATCTGCCTGGCTTATATATATTTCTGGCACCAATCGTAATGGTTGCCCGTTATTCGGGTCGAACAAATCTAAGTATACAGTATCAGACATTGCTGTTCCATGTACCGTATATCCATAACTATTTTTCAAATCTTTACCCATATCATTCAAGTTCTGGCGTGTCTGGGCGTTTGATTTAGCAACTACGCCTGTAAATAACATCAATCCTATTACGAGTTCATTTAATGTTCTTCTCATAGTTTTACCTTATTATATTCTTAGGAGATGATCCATAAGTATTTTTCTTATGTAATGTGTTCAAGCTCTTTATGTGGGAATTTACTATAATTGCAGGCATAACAGGCGTCTGGACATTTATTTTGGTTATATTAGTATAATTTGTCGTCAACGGTATCAATGCCTGAGAGCCCGATCCTAGTATATCAACAGATCCCAAATTTATTGTATTATCAGAATAATCTGATTCTATTATCTTCTTGTCAGGGTTGACTGTAAGCACTGGATTGTATTGCCCTGAATTCGAATATTTGAGCATTGTCCAAACAATAACATCTTTTCCAGCTGGTATAGGATTTGTAGCGCCTGTTATTGTCGTGCCATCACCCTTGTCTATTATCCAATTCACCGCGTCCGCGGCATTGTCAGTATTTGATATCTTGAATTGCAGTATGATATTATCAAGTATCTTAGCAGTGTTATTCACCATATACGGTTGGCTTGGGTAAAGATTTGTCTGTGTCAAAGGCTTGACGTATATGTTCCAGGTCTGTGATCCAGCAAATGATTTCTGAGGCTGACTATCAAATGCATAATAAACTACAGACATGTTGACTTTATTGGACCCTTGCTGGTCGAGACCCGGCGTCCATTGCAATGTGCTCGTGCTATAATCAAAATACATTCCCTTTGGAGCATTATTCAACTCTACTGTGTAAAAATCCTTAGTTCCAAGATCCAAGCTATCTATGGAATCTACAGATACTTTGTATGAATATTCTTGGCCTACGTCGGCGTTTTTAGTTGGGCTTGATAATATATCAGGTAACCATGTGGATGTTCTTGTAATGTGAAAATTCTGTGTCGTGAAATCGATGTTGTTAGGCGAGCCGTCGACAATATATGCTAAGTTGGATATTATCTTGTAATCTCCGGTAGGTATCCATTCTGGAATAATCATATCCATAGCGCTTAGGGCGTCATTATTTATGCATATATATTCGCTTCCTGAAAGATCAAAATTCTGATTCGTGTCCAGGCGTGTCCCAAAAGAGTTTCCAGTACACATAGTGCCTGCTCCGTCTTTTGATGTTATTCTGATCCAGCCGCCATTAGGTTTTAATGTAAGAATGAATTTTATATCTTGAGGATAGATTGTGCCCCACCATCTTAATCTTTGGTTTGTGCCAGCATCTACCGTCTTTATCAATATATTTGGATTGTCCAGCTGGACATTCTTGCTTCCGATATTAGTTGTTTCTATCTGAAAATTCCTTGATTCTCCAGTATTATAATATGTGTCCGTATCGAAAACATTCATTGTAATGCGCATGTTGCTATCCTGAACTATGTAATCATACCATTTTCCAGGAGCCACAGCCTCCAATGCCACGTTTTGTTTCTGATCGTTTATTACAAATACGAATCCTGTTTGTGTAGTATACCCTGTCTTATATACTGTCCATTGATATAATTTCTGGGTATCAAGGCTGAATGAAGCTAGTCCATTAGAATCAGTGAATTTGTATGCGCTAAAAGATGAATCTGTAATCCCTTGTATTATTATCAATGCATTATCAACATTTTGCGAAGAACTATCTGTTATTTGGAATGTTAGTGTAGCGGATGTCGATGTTTTGTATGCTATCTCTACAACATTTGTATCTGTTGCAGGTTTGACGTATAGTCGTGCATATCCTACAGGAATTATTACCATCAGTAGATAGTAAACGATAAAAATCGTTATAACAATACGTGGATTAATCTTCATTATACACCTATTTGCGTCTGTAATAGTTGTGGTATACCAAGAATCCAACAAGTATCACAATAAGTATGGCTACAAATGCTATCGCGATGCTGACAGGAGATGCACCACCCTGAACATTGGATATTGCCTGTCCTGTTATGCCATTCGATCCTGCGCCATTATTGCCTGTCGCATTAGATGAAGTATTATCCTCAGCATTCCCCGATACGGGAGGAGTATATTTCTGCTGGTTATCAAATACAGTTGTATCATTAGTCGAGTTCAATGGCGTTGATATAATCGGCTCATTTGTAGATGTAGTATTAGTTACGTTCTTAGGAGCAATATAACCGCCACCGCCTCCACCACCACCCGAATGAGTTGGTGCAGGGTCAATTACACATGAGGTACCAGACAAATGTGTACCGCTCGGACAAGTTGAACCTATTACATACGTAGAGAAGTGATGTGTTATCGCAGAGAACTGCACAGGATCAGTTGCTGAATTAACAACGGACGTTGGCAATGATGTCCAACCACCATTTTCATAAACGAATAATTGTACATAATTCGGGTCCATACTCCCTAGCGTTGCTCTTGGCACGTCAAAATATATTGTAAAATTATTGTTTGTAAGATTCACTGAAGCACTAAATACTATATATATCATAGGATTGTTTGATGAATCTAATGCTGAGACAGGTTCTATTGTAGGCAGTGTTGTACCGAATACTTGAGCTGACATTGTAAAGTTTGTAACATTTATACTGTTTGGAACAACTATTCCTGCAACAAAATTACTAACAGTTGTGTCCGGGAATGTTACATTCGAACTACCATTGACATCGCTCGTATTCAACGTCACAGAGCTTGATGACTGAGTGGCAATATTCAGGACTAGAGTAATATTCTTTGATGCCTTGTTACCGTACTGGTCAACACCGTTTAGCGTTACGATGTAATTTCCTGAAGCTAATGGTGTCTGTCTAGTGTCTACAGAGATATTGCCTTGAGGAAGATCTATCGTCCAAGTTCCGTCAGAGTTGCTTAAAGTGACTGCTTTAGAAGTTATGTTAGATATAGTAAAGAGTCCGGTGCTATTTATATAAGATGATACTGCATTCAAGAAATTCACAGGATTTATTGTCTGTATCTCGCTGTTTAATACATCAGTGATGTTCTTTATAGTGTTATTATTGTAAACATCATAGCCATCATCCTTATATACGTAATAGTATGTCTGATTCTTATACATACTATACGATGTGCTATAATTCTGATTCAACCCAACATGATCAATAGCAGCATCAAAACATGAATACATTCCATTATCAATCAATGCCGCGGTGCAAGTTGTGCCATTTATCTTTATATGTTCATTGGAGAAGTATGTGTTCAACACATATCCTAGTTTAGGTGCCGAATCTCCATAGATATAAACTGAGTTATAAGTTGGGTGTGTATTACCTTTAACGAAAGATACATCCAAAGTTACCTGATTCAGAAGAGAATCCTGAATATCAAAAGTTCCTGTTATTCCAGAAATATTAAATTTTTTAGCAATTGAACCCAAGTCTTGAAGCTTTATTGTCTGATTAGTAAAGTCTATATTTCCTTGTATGGATGAATTGTGTTGATTTATGGTTATAACAACATTGCTGATTCCGTTAAAGAATTCATCAACATCACTGATAACTCTTTGAGTTACCAATGTACCATTTAATTTTAATGGTTTATTGTCGAATATGAAGCTTCTCTCTCCAGAAACCGTACTTGGCTTCCAAGAATAGTATACAACACCTGTTCCAGAACCGGATGAAGTTAATATATCCCCGCTAACATTGCTTGATAAAGTAGAATTAGTGATGTTATCAGAATAATATATTGTTATTAAATTAGCGCTCCCAACTACAGGTTCATGACCAACTACACCGTCAGGAAAATTTCTGCTTCCTGTCAACACAGGATTTGCTGCCAAGTTAGTGTTAAAGGCTATATTCACTAGTGTTGGTGTCGAGTTAGATACTATAGTAGAGTTTGATCCTACTGGTAATGTAACAGTATTAGCATTTAATGTGACTGCTGTTTGTGCTAACGCTCTTCCAGTTAATGTTGCACCAAGTTGCATTGCAACTCCTGTTTGATCTAGAATAATCCCGCTGAAATCAGCACCTGGAAAAAGTGTCGTTTGACCAGCGACTATCCAGAAGACGTTCTTTGCTTGTGCGCCACCAGTTAGGAAAACGTGTCTTGGAGTTAAGTCGGCAGAACTATCAAGAGTTCCTGCTATTTGGAATATCCAGACATCGTTTGCTCCACCTGAGAGGGTGAGATCTCCTCCAGAAATGTGAACATTGCCAGAAGCTCCATTAAATGCATAAACGCCAGGGGCGAGTACCTGTCCACCGAGATTTCCGCCATTAATATTAGGCACATCTGGTGTTGGGATGCTACCATTAGTGTACGCTGTTTGCATATCACTTATAGCTGTAGTCAGAATAGCTGGAGTTGGTGAGTCATAATTGGCTGCATAGATTTTACCGGTTACTAAGGATGATGTTGAAAATGTAGTTGGAGGAGCTGATTGTGCAAATCCAACAAGAGAACCACCGCCGTTTGGACTAATTCCAATATCTCCTGTAATTGCTGTGACTCCTGTTGTTGTAACTGTTGTTTCCGCTAATACAGCATAATTTCCTGCTGTTCCTAAATTTACAGCTGATGGTGATGTAAATGCACTAACACTAAATGCCATAAGCGCGAAAATCATTACATATACAAACGTATTTGATAATATTTTATCGTTCATTGTTTATGCCCCCAATATATATGTTGTTATGTCTTTTAATATTATACAATAATGTATCAACGTATAATCGACGCCTTAGCGACGAAAATACTACCCCCAAACAATAAATTATGCTTAAAATCTATAATCGAGAATTATATATAAATCTTATTGTTATCCGTCGTCACTAACACAGGACAAAATATACTCGAAATTAAAATTATTTTTTCTTTGTCTCTGGCGTCTGTCTAGGGTCTCTCACGACTTCTAATGATATTACTCTTTCTTCAAACTCCATCTTTGCTATCTCTAAAAGATTGTAGCCTATCTCCTCAAGCTTCTTTGGAGTAAGTTTCACCATCATTGGTACACCCATAGATATCTGCAAGCTTCTTGCACCGATTATTCTTGCCTTCTCGTATTTTGTAAGCTTGTCAGGTTTGAGTACTACCATGTTATTCATCGCGTATCATCGACAGATAATTCCTAAGTCAATGGAATCAGGAATAGTCGTAAGCCAAAGAAATTATTACGTACTAGCGGTAGACAATATGGAAGACCTAGTAGAACTAGTGAAAAGCAATGCAGTAAAAAATATGGACAACCTAAAAAGCGTAGCGCGAGACATAGACAAAAAACTAGAACTAGAATAAAAATTAGAAAAAAATATTCTCACGCCTTTGGTTTTCTGGAGTAATAAACGTATACTAGTGCAACAATTATAATAACACCCAGTATAACTGCTACTATTGCTGTCCAATTTGTCTGTCCGGATGATGGCACATTGTTTACAACATTGCCCGTTATTCCGTTATTGTTAGGAGAAGATTGCGAAGTATTTGTATTCTGCGTTGGAGTATTCGAATTCACAACGTTGTTAGTGCTCGGTTGCTCAACCGGATTTACTGCAGGTGATGGTTGAGGCACTGGAACAGTTAGTGCACAAGCTTGTGTTAAAATATAATTTGAGGATCCAGAAACGCAGTTTCTTGACATCGTTCCATTAACACACTCTGACCAGGCATTACATACAGGAGATACGCTCGCGATACCACCACTGCCTCCACCACCAGATCTTGATGGCGCAACTATTGGCGCTGCAGGCGTGTATGCACTGAATGATGTGAAGTGTTTCGTCCATATAATCAAATCTACTCCATTATCGAAATAACATTCGCCATTGCCGATGATGTTTGATGAATCTGTAGCACTAGTACATACTGTTGATATGTCATTCATTGGCCCAATTCCGGAAACCCATGCAGCCTTCTTTCCTGTCATTCCAGCAATAATTATCTTTACAGCATTACTGAATGTCAACTGTGTTCCTGTCGATCCGACTTCTATAACAGTATCGATTGCTCCGCCTGATGGCGCTGTATAATCTGAATTCAATTTTACAGTTGGAATATTAATCTTTCCATCCCAACTGGTGTTTCCGCTCACAGTAGTCCCAGACGGTATTGTCACAGTATAATCAGTGTCAGTTGTATCCCGCGATAGCGTGAAATTGTTTGTTATGGTGACATTCTTATCAACACTTGAAGTTGTTGCAAGCAATGATAAATCTACTGACACAGTCTTGTTGTCAGAGTCATTTCCTGCTGTAATACTTTGTATAGACGAATTTTGTGTAATAACTACTTCAATATTGCTTGTATTGCCAGATGCATTGACAGTATAGTTGGATACTGCGTCGTCAATGATTGTTGAAGTTACATTTTCGTCTATGTTTACAACAAAAGTTGATGAGATGTTATTGCTATTTCCTGCGGTATCGTATGCAAAGAGCTTGAATGTGTGCGAACCTGCGCTGACATTTAACGTCGTATTCGCGCATGAACCTGGAGGAGGAGTAGATACGATCATATCATCAATCATGTACCAGCAGTTGTCCGCAATCCCTGATGCATCGCTTACAGTGAAACGTACCGGGACATTCGTGCTGTTATAAACACCATCAGGCGAAGACAAGGTTATTACTGGCGGAGTTATATCAGCGATTGATACTGTTGGTAATGAGACTGTATTGGTATCTAATGTAACTTGAGTTTGCGCTAATGCTCTACCATTCAGTACCGCACCAGTCATCAATATTACCTGCGTTGCGCTCAATATATTTCCGTTAAAAGTAGAATATGTTCCGAGAGTTGCTCCAGTTGAACCACCAACTTGCCAGAAAACATTTGAAGCTTTGGCTCCACCGATAAGTTTTACTTTAATACCTGCAGGGAGGCTACCAGCGGAAGCAACATTGAGATTTCCAGATATCTGAAATATCCATACATCAGTTGAGTTTCCAGAGAGAGTAACATCTGTGTTTATATTAACATTGGTGCTCCATTTATATACGCCAGGGGTAAGAGTCTTTCCACTAAGATCTCCACTATATATTTCAGTAGCATATGTAGGTGCTCGTCCAGCAACATCTGTATACGCTGTTCCCATGTCGCCTATAGCTGTTGTCAGTAATGTGGCGTCAGTCACCCTGCATGGAAGAGGACCAGCAGCATCGACTGAGTATATTGTTCCAGTCACTTCTGAACACGATACATGAATAGCTGCACCGGTGATTGGACTCGTTCCAATATTTCCAGTAATAGCAGATGTTGGGACATCAGTAATCCCCGTTTCTGATAGAATCGTAAAATTTCCTGCTGTTCCAAGATTTACAGCTGATTGTGATATAATTGGTACTGCTACGATGTTTGTTTTTAAAGAGAGTGTAACACTGTTACCATATAAATCATTGAAAGTAGTATTGAGAATGTTTACACCAAGTTGATAAGGACTCTGACTGAATGAGTGACCCGCTCCAAGTGTTGTACTCCATTCACTTGTCGCTGCATCGTAAGTCCAGAGGCCGCTCTGAGAACCATAATTAACACCGTTAAGACTTACATTCGTTACACCTGTAGTTATGAGATCTCCATCACCGTCAGTAACAACAACCTTCAATATGGACAAACTATCGGTTTGGCTGATATTCCCTTCGTCGTAAACACCGTTAACAGAAGAAATGTTATGAGTACCAGTTTCATTTGTAGTATATGTTAATAATCCTGCAACTGGAGGTAATATCTGAGCCACAATATTTGTTCTCAGCGAAACCGTAACATTATTACCTGCCAAATCGCTGAACGTCGTATTAATAGTGTTGATACCAAGATGATAAGGGCTACTGCTAAAGGGAGTTCCGGCAGCAATTGTTGTACTCCATTCATTCGATGTTGGATTATATGTCCAGAGGCCGCTTTGTGAGCCATAATTATTATTGTTAAGAATAACATTAGTAACACCTGTAGTTATAAGATCGCCATCAGCATCTGTAACGATGACTTTCAAGAGAGATAGGCTATCGCTCTGATTAGAATTGCCAGCATCATAAACACCATTAGTAGGACCAGAAATTGTATGAGTACCTCTTTGAGGTGTAGTAAATGTTAATACTCCTGACACTGGTGCTGAGCCTGCTGCATAGACGCTTGTAGCTACAACACTTAATAATATACAGAATAATATAACAAGTACTGATTTATTCATTTTAGCCCCCTAAAGTTATAAATGCTCGTGTAATTATAATGAATATATATTATGTATAATAATGATTGGTTGAGAATTACAACCCACTTTCGCATTTTGATTGAGAAGTTTCAATGGGAATACACTCCTAAAAAATAATTGTGCTTAAATAATTTAATCAAGAATTATTTATAAACCTTAATATTATATGTCATTAATAATATAGGACAAAACAATATAAATGTACGAGGCAGAAAATTACGAATTGTAAAAAGAATGTATAAAAGAAATTTATTTCTTCTTTGATGCGGCCATATCTTCCTGTCTTCCTGGCCTGATGACGTCTAATGGTATTACGCCCTCTTCAAACTCCATCTTTGCAATCTCAAGCGGATCGTAGCCTATATCTTCCAATTTTTTTGTTGTAAGCTTCACCATCATCGGTGCGCCCATGGAAATCTGCATGCTTCTCGCGCCGATTATTCGCGCCTTTTCGTACTTTGTGAGTTTGTCAAGTTTGAGTTCTACCATAGTATCACCGTCTATCATCAACAGATAATCTCTAAGTCAATGGAATCAGGATTCTTTTATAAGTTTTCTTATTTCATTAGCTTTAGTCATTGCAAGGTCAACCATTTGTCCTATTTCTTCAATAGTTAATGGAGTGTCGCCGCCTTTCTGTAGTGCACATAGTTTTCCATCTTCCATGCTGATTACTGTAAGTCTTGCATCTAATACTTTTTCTTCAGATTCTGTAGGGTCTACAATTAAATGACTGCCAATCTTTATAACAGTGATTGCTAGAGGTACCTTGCTTAATGGTAATGGTTCTGTGGTTTTCTGTTTGTAATCTACCTTTTCGCCATCGAATGATGGGAATCTTGCGTTGAGTATTGCTGCCATAGCTGCAATTGATCCTACGTCAAGTAGGTTTCCATCATCATTTATTGGGCATATGTCAACGCTTACTGACCATACCTGCTCTCCTGCTTTGATGCATAATTTCTGATTGTCTATTGTCTTGCTCTCTCTTATCCCTTTATCTATAACTCTTGCAATTTCTATTGCTACAGCATCTGGTGGTCCGCCTTCATATTTCGGGTTGCTCATTGGTAATAATTCTGCACCGACCATTAATATTCCTTGATCTGGCGTATCTGGGAATGGTTTTTCAACAGACATCTTCACACCCACTATTACTTCGGTATCACCGCACGTTACTTGTGCTGAGCCTTCTGCTGTTGTTATAAATCCTGTTCGTATTTCTATTGGCCTGAAACTATCTTTTTTTCTGCCATCGTATCGTACTCCCTTATCTAGGGCTTCTCTTATATGTTTTCTTGATTCTTGGTCAACCATAATAATCACCTATAATTCTCCGTTTACTTGTTCGTCACTATCGTCTGCGTATCCACTTATCTGCTTTGCAAATTTTTCTTTCAAAGCATTTTTTTGAATCTCTGCTATCTTCTTGATTGCTACTTTTGATTTCTCTAAAGCTTCCATCAATACTTCTTTCTCGACGATACCATCCATCTGCAATAGCGATATTTCGCCAGTGCTTGGCACCATCGCTACTGGGATGTCAGCAACGTGCTTGTTGTCTAGTCCTTCCAAGAATTCTGGAAGATGCTCTTCTTCGTAGGTTAAGTCTAGTAATACTTTGTTGCCTGCATATCCTACGGCTACAGCTGATATCATGTCTTTCATTGCAATTCCAGCATCTGCAAGTGCTATTGCTGCAGCGTTTATTCCACAGCATCTTGATCCAGCGTCTGTCTGTGGCAGTTCGATATATACATCGACTACTGCGTTAGGGAAATCATTCAGATCGACAGCTGATACTAATGCTTTTTCTGTGACTGCAGATATCTCTTTTGATCTCCTGTTTGGTCCTGGTCTTACTCTCTCGCCTGCTCCTGAGAATGGCATCATGTTATAGTTGCATCTCAGGACTCCGCGCTTTGGATCCTGCTTGAATTTTGGGAACATCTCCCTTGGACCGTATACTGCAGCGTATGCGACAGTGTTGCCCATCTTGAAGTATGCCGAACCATCTGCCTTCTTTATCACGCCGGCCTTCGCCTCTATAGGCCTTAGCTCGTCAAAGCCTCGTCCGTCTAATCGCTTATTGTAATCCATTGTAATCACCCTCTGTTGTTACGAGCTTCACTCCTGTCTTCTCTTCAAGATAGATCTTTATCCTTTCAGTGAGACCTGACATGTGACTCTCTTCCTCTATCTTTCGTATTGTCTCTACGGCAAGATTCTCCTTGTCCGGCTCTCCATCTATCCATACAAGCCCGTTCTGTCCGACGATTATTCGGCAGTTCGTTGCCTGCTTTATCATCGATACCATCGAACCCTTCTTCCCGATTATTCTTGGGACCTTATGGGTATTGACGTGTATTATCCTTCCGCCCTTGAGCTTTCGAAGGCCCTGATCCCTTGCCGAAACATCGACGAGGAATTGCGAAGTCACATTCGTGACCTTGCATACTAGATAATCGTCTAGATCGAAATATTTTGACAAGTCATCGCCTTTCTCTATGAAGTCTGGCGTCTCTTTGCTTGACAATACTGCGCTGTATGGACTGTTTATATCTACTCTCCATCCCATCATCAGTATATCAAAGACTCTTGCTATGACTACATCGTTTCTTCTTGGAAGATATTTTCCTGATAGAGGTATTATCTTTATTACTTTTCCATCAGCATTTACTAATCCAAGTCTGGAACATATCAACTGATTATTTGATCTGTATGTCCCGAATCCAGGTATGAATCCTAGATCGTCAGCCAGCACATCGCCTGGCACTACCACTTCTTTGTCTTTCACGAGTAAACTCATTTTTTATCAACTCCTTTAGTTAATCGTAATTTTTTATATCTCCATGTGCTTGTCGTCTTTCGACATCACTTTTATGTCGACGCCACCATGCGTCTTCCTGCTCAATTCATCGATTAAGTCAGTGTATAATCCTGACGGGACCTCGACAGTGCATAAGTAGTGTCCATCACTGAGCCACTCCTCTTTCAGGATCTTTCCGTACTTCCTTATGTCCTTGAAATATTTTTTTGCATATTTCTCGTCAATATGTATCTGCAGATGTTTCTGCTCGAATCTGATTGGCAATATAACATTCAATTTTTTCAATATGTCATGGACCTGATCCTCGGCTGATCTCCTATCGTCAATTCGAACCTTCGCCTCTTCCATCGCATTCTGAATCCTAGTAACTGGATGTGGCAGGTTGTTCTGTGGATTTATGCTGTTGACATGTATTATCTCTATTATCTTTTTTCTTCTCTCTTCCTGAAGTTTCTCTCTATGCTTTGCGCTATACTGTAATTCTCCTTCTCTAAGAATCTTTTCGGCGATGTCTAATATCTCCATTTTCGGGAAAGCCAGTTCAAGATCAACTTCTGAGCTGAAGATTCCCTTTTGAGCATCCTCGAATATCTTCTGCGCTGAAAGGACTTCACGTATATCTTCAATAGCCCCAGTTCGGAACAGGTCTGCCTTGTCAGGATCTATCACTATCTCGAATTTTCTGCCCTGCTTTCTTAGGCGAGAAAGGTTTATGTGAACCCTTTCGACTTCTGGTTGCTTCTTGCTGAAATTTTGTGTTCGTGCCATAGTAAATTAGTTATTTGAATGCGTTCTATATTTTTCTATTTCTTTTTGCTATCGAGCGATGCAAGTGCCTTCGTTATCTTATCCTTAGGCATCTTCTCATAGACCTTCTTTTCATTCGTTATATATACGCAGTCTATCCTGTCGCTGTCAAAGCCGTCAGTGATGAATTTCTTTAATGCCGAAAGAGCAAGTTTGAGTCCATCATCGATAGTCAACGTCTCTCTATACTCTTTCAATAAAATATTTTTTACCTCTATCTCTCCCTCTCCTATTGCTGTCGCTTTGTATTGGAAATATATTCCTGTGGGATCAGTCTCGAATAGCTTCACGCCATCCTCGTCTGAGCCTGCAATCAATAGTGATACCCCGAATGGTCTAAGCCCTCCTGATTGGGTGCACATCTGTTTTAGGTCTGCAATATCTTTTACGATTGTTATTGTATCTATTGGACTGTCGTAGACGACTTTATGCTCCTGCGCCTTGACGCGTGCCCTGTCGACGAGTATTCTTGCATCTGATAATATTCCTGCGGCAGTTATCGCTATATGGTCATCTACCTGCCATATCTTTTCGAGCGATTCCGCGACGATCAGCTTATCAACAAGTCTCTTATCTGTCACAAGCAAAACACCGTCCTTGCATATCATTCCGATTGCAGTAGAACCCTGTCTTACCGTCTTTTTTGCGTACTCTACCTGCAATAATCTTCCGTCAGGGCTGAACATCGTTATCGCCCTGTCATATCCCATCATTTGATGTTGTAATGGTTGTACTTCTGCCATGTTATGCACCTCAAGTGTTATCGTTTAATTTTTTGTGTTTATTTAATTATTATATTGTTGTTTTGTATTTCTAAATATTTACGCGTCCATTCTCTCTGCTGCTTTGTTGAGCATTCCTGATACATAGACGCAATCCACTATGACATCCTTGTTATCAACTGTCTTTATCATTCCAAGGCAGACCTTGAGCTTATCAACATATTTGCTGTTTACTCGTAATATGCCCCGTGATTTATCAGTATTATATTTAGCGCTCATAATCCCCGCCGCTGCCCCATCAAACACGCCTAGCATCTTGCCGCATTGGTCAAGTACACTTGAATGAACCTTCCCAAAGTTCAGGGATTTTCCGTATTTCACTTCGTATACTAAATACCTATGACCTTCCTTTAATGTTGGAAGCAATGTTTTCTGCTTGTTCATGTGTTCTAGAGAAAGTGTAAGTATAGCACATATACCGATAAACCAACGCTTTCTTTCTTAACCCTAGAAAAAGCCAACTTATTTATAAATATTGTGATTGAATACTTCAGCGCCAAAAGAGGCAAACAGGCAGTATTTTGATAAAACATTTAAATAGTTATAAGTTAGATATTCATAATTGCGTTGCAGAGCAAGCGTTATTGTGAGGCTGATTTTTTATGATTGAGATTATTGGAGGATTCTTACTGATTATCATAATATTCATATTGCTATTCTGGCTCAAAAAAACATTATTTGTCTTTGGGTTCTTTTTCAAAATAATATCTCTCCTGTTTGTTATATTGATTGTTGGATCGATTCTCGTTTCATATTATGTAATAACAGATGCAAATAATTTCAAGAACAATTTCTCCAATTCGACAAATCTATTTCTCCTCAAAGAGAGCGTCAACGGCACGAATGAGATAATCACAGGGATTGCAATCCACCCTGGAAATGTTTCACTCGAGACGATCACAAGAGATCAACTTGATCAGATGCAGAAATATTATAATAGTGGTAACATGGACTCATTAAATACACAATATTATAAGGTATTTGTAATCGATACAGAAGCTCTTGGTAACATATCGCAGATAAGTATCAATGGTAAAGATGTGAACCTTACAGGAGATGAGGCAAGAGAGATACTCCTAAGCAGCACTCCGAGAGAGACTCTTGCAGGGATAGTCGCGAAGAAATCAGGTACGGATGCAAGTCTTGAATTAAGCTCGCTGAAAGCGACAGATGACGAGGTCAAAGGTTTTATATTCTCATATTACCTGACAGATATATTCAATCCACAGAATATTGCTCATATGCTTATCAGCCTGAAGAATAATGGCATCCAAGTATACAAGCAGACTGCGTTATTTACTGCCATAAAATTCATCCCTGAACAAATAATAAGTCTGGTCGCTAAATAGATAAATTACTATATACGTTATTAATTAAGTGAGCCGTCAAGTGGTTCGCTGCAAGATGCTTGTGGCAACATAAAGAGGTGTAACATGGGAATAATGGATGTCTTCAAGAAAAAATCTGAACTCGATTCGCTTGGTGATATGAATCTTAACACGAGCCAGATGACAGCCGATAACACAGGCATACCTATGACAAATCTTGATAGTTATCACGCCGAGGGAAATGCTAATCCTAATATGGGAATGCAATCATCAACGCTTTCTCAGATGGGCCAATCGCAGGGAGGGTTCCAGCAGCCGGAAAGCGAGATAAGCCGCGATATACAGATGATATCTCTTAAGCTCGATGCAATAAAATCAGAGATGGACGCGATGAACCAGAGGATAAAAAATATAGAGGCGATAGCTGAGAAAGAACAATCTGCACAGGGACAGCAGAAGAAATGGTACTAAACGCGTAATATGAAAAATAAAAAGAAGGCATTGGCAAAGAAAAATCTGAATGGCTCTTACAAGCCTAAATCCAAGACATTAAAAGTCAAGGGATACTATTCTATAATATTCATATTGCTTCTCGTATTTATAGATAGGGTGACAAAAATCTGGGCTACCTCGCTTAAGTCACCTATCGATTATGGATTCGTATCGCTAAATTATATGACGAATACGGGCGCAGGTTTCAGCATACTAGAGAACACAAACGCCCTTCTTGCGATTGTATCTATAATCGTTCTCGCAGCGCTCATATATTTCTATAGGGATGTAAACAAGTTTTCTGCCGTATTGATAATATCAGGAATAAGCGGAAACCTTATCGACAGGGTATCACTTGGAAGCGTCATTGATTTCATCAACTTAAAATTCTGGCCAGTCTTCAATATCGCCGACTCCTTGATATTCATAGGCGTCGCATACTGGATAATTCTTATCTGGAAGAAATGATTTGAATATCAAGAAAAAAAAACATAAAAAAATCATCTATAATATTAGAATAAAGTTTTAGAATTCATCAAGGTCCTGAAGTTTGTCAAGGTATCCGTTCTTCTTGAGCCACATCGCCTGGTTTGGTTTATATTTGAATATTATATCTCCCTTCTCATCACCGTCAAATTCCCACGGCTCTACAAGCACTATATCATTCTCACGTACCCAAAGTTTTCTCTTCAATCTTCCAGGTATCCTGCAGTTTCTAGTTTTTCCATCAAGACATCTGACGCGGCATCTACTTCCGCCGAGTCTCTGCTCAAGTATTCCTAAAATTTCCTTGTCTCTTGGCGTTCTGACTCTAAAGAACTCTTCTTGACCATCAGGTCCAATTGTTACTCCTTCAGAAGATTTATCGTGTACAAAAGCCATATTCTTGAAAATGCCAGTTCATTTAAATATGTTGCGCTTTCATGAAACCATAGCCACGACCTCAAAAAAAATTAGTTAAGAAAGGCTATTTGTCGAATAAAATTTTTAAATGTCCAGTGATTCCATTCAATATGGACACTGCCCAATTCTGGAAGAGAACTTTCTCATTCATAATCGATCTTGTGATAATAGACTTGGTGATATTCTATCCATTCAATGGAGTGTTCGCAAATTTTTTCAACATCAACATTGGGAGCGAAAATATCCCGAGCAGTATATACTTCATAGTTTTTATAATATCGCTGCTTGCATGGTTATACTTTACATTCTTTGAATACTACCTCGGACAGTCGCCAGGCCAGATGCTGACGAAGATAAGGGTAATATCGATAAAAGATGTAAAAGGCAAATCAGAATCCTTAAATTTCTGGCAGGCATTATTGAGAAACTGTTTTATACTCCCATTCTTCCCATTCTATATCCTATGGATAATGGAGCCGTTCTATCTTGCATTCTACAAGGAGAGATTCCTTGAGAGATTGTCTGTCACAAGAACGGTGTCAGATTCTTTAGGATCAACAGGTGGATTGAAAGGATTCAAGCTTGAAAAGGTGAAATAATGAAAGAACAACCAAAAAGATTATGGATAATATTTGTCATATTAGGATCGCTGCTCATATTCAGCCTTATAGCCTCCGTATTTTTCATCTCGGGCAATGAGAACCTCGGATATAACACTGCAGTCATCCCGATTCAGGGCGAGATAACTACTGATGGCGGAAGCAGCATATTCAATGATTACGCATCATCTACTGATTTGGTTCAGGAGATTGAAAAGGCAAAAAATGATCCTAACGTAAAAGCAATAATATTCGAGATAAATAGTCCCGGCGGAAGTCCGGTCGCGACAGACGAGATAAGCGAAGAGATAAAAAGCCTGAAAGCGGATAATATAACGACGGTCGCATGGATCAGGGAAGAGGGAGCATCAGGCGCATACTGGATAGCATCAAGCACTAATCATATAGTCGCAGATAGGATGAGCATAGTCGGAAGCATCGGAGTTTACGGTTCGTACCTTGAATACTCAGGATTGCTCAAGGATTATAATGTAACATATGAAAGGCTAGTCTCAGGAGAATATAAAGATACAGGAACTCCATACAGGCCATTATCGAGTGCTGAGGAAGCGCTACTGCAAGATAAATTAGACAAGCTCCACGGATATTTCATAGAGGCGGTTGCAGAGAACAGGAACATGAGCGTTGATTCTGTGACTAAACTTGCCACAGGAGAAATATTCCTAGGGTCAGAAGCAAAAGACAACGGTCTCATTGATGAACTCGGTGGAAAGACAGAAGCTCAAAAATATATCGAAAGTAAATTGAATATCACGGTAACATCAAAAGATTTCACCCAGAAAAAGAGTTTCATAGAGAGCCTGATGCAAGCGATGAACAAGAATAGCTTCTACATAGGACAGGGAATATCATCGGGACTTGTAAAGGATACTGGCGTGAAGATTACTACATAAAATGGGACTCAAGGAATCTCTTAGGAAATTGCAGGAACTCGAAAGAAAAGATAAAAAACTATCCTTGAAAAAAGAAGTCAACAAAGCGCTGAAGAAGATAGAAGAGAAAAAGATTCTAAAAAAAGTATGCATCATCTGCGCTGCAGACGCGACATATTCAATAAAAGACTCGAGTGATTATTACTGCAAGGACTGCGCCATCGAATATTTCGGCAGCCTAGACACTCTCACGAAAATTGAGAAGAAGAAGCCTGTAGAAAAGATTTATGTTATAACAGGCAACAAAAAGAAATTTTCAGAGATACGCGAGATACTCGAAAATACCAAACAGCTTGATATCGATCTCCCTGAGATACAGGAGCTCGACCCTAAAAAAATCATCAGGCACAAACTAAAAGAAGCAAAGAAACATTACACAGGAGAATTCATAGTCGAGGATACATCACTTTCCATAGACTGCCTCAACGGCCTGCCAGGCCCTCTAATAAAATGGTTTCTCGAGAAACTTAAGGTGGACGGGATATATAATATAACAATCAAGCTACACGACACCGAATCCGAAAATAAGAATAATATTGGCAGCGCCCTTGCAAAAACAATGATAGGATATTCTAATAAACGCGGCAAGATAATGATCTTCGAAGGAACACTCGAGGGAAATATCGTAAAGCCAGCAGTCAAGACAGATTTCGGGTGGGATCCTATATTCCGCCCTAAAGGTTATACAAAAAGTTTTGCCGAGATGAGTAAAGAAGAGAAGAACCTGATTAGCATGAGGCGGATCGCTCTAGAGAAACTAAAAATATATCTGAAGACGAGAAAATCTGGAAAATAATTAGTGAAATTGATTATTCTACATATGATAAAAATTTATCTAAGTTATATATACGGAACTTTCGAATCAGTCTTTATGCCGTAGATAATTACGAACGACCAGAACAGCTTTCTCTTCCTGACAACATTCACAGCAAACCCTGCGTCCTTGAACAATTTGTCAATATGCTCATTGCTCGATAACCATTTCCTATTAGGTATGAACCAGAAATAATCCACATACTCGACCATGCATATCTTCCCATTCTTCGGAAGTATCCTGTGAAGCTCCTTGAGAACCTTTCCTACATCCTGTACATAGCTGAGTGCACCAACCGAGAATATTATGTCGACATTACGAACGTTTGGGTGTACCCTATTGAATTGGTGCTCGTCATGTATTATCTCGACATTCTTGTAC
The DNA here is from genome assembly GCA_964522135.1 of uncultured Methanosarcinales archaeon. Lineage (GTDB taxonomy): Archaea > Nanobdellota > Nanobdellia > Woesearchaeales > UBA9642 > UBA9642. The sequence continues at coordinate 18,291 of CAZFVG010000008.1, forward strand.
CCCTTCTTGCTCACACGCTTGTATAATATCTCAAGACTCTTTCTGCTGATATCAGTTGCGTATATCTTTCCTTTCGGTCCTACAGCTTCAGCAAGATGCATCGTCATCGTGCCGATTCCGGCGCCGTAATCAAGCACCGTCTTGTCTTCGAGTTCATCCTTGTAATACGACAATAACTCTTTTCTGAACTCTTTTGGAAAGTTCATATTCTCAGACCAGAGAGACAAATGAGCGAAATAATCATTGACTTTCTTTATAGATTCAGGATCATAATACGATACCAAAAGTAAAAATATTGGGATACCAAAGAGTATGAAACTTATCCCGAGACGTATCATATTCAATGCGCCATGAGTCTCCATGACCCAAGCTATGACGACAGAAAGATAGATTAAAGATACAACTATCGGTCCTGTTTTTCCAAACCATACCTTGAACGGCC
>CAZFVG010000009.1:0-17721 GCA_964522135.1 uncultured Methanosarcinales archaeon
GGATGTTCCTATTCTCCCTAGTGTTAGGAAAAAATTCGAGATACTTCCGTCGGGGATTAGATACTCTCCACCAACTCTGAGTATGGGCCAAGTCCTTGATTCACTGCTAAATGATAGAATACATCTAGTTAGGGATATACCATTCATTCCAGACGGATTTATAGTTCCGATATACAATACACACTTCGAGACCATGCTTCTTCAATCCAATCTCATGTTTGCAGAATGGATACATAGCCCATCGCCAGATAATCATTATAGAAAGCTAAGTCTTCATCTTGATTCGGCGCTTGAAACTGTAAACGCTTCAAGAATAGATCAGTATGTCCTGCGCGCACGCTCAAGGATAACGTCCGTTATCGATCAATCCAAGAAGAAGGGCAGAAATGGCGAATTGTTAGGCATGCTGATGTCTACAGCTCTTGAAGAAGAATTTCAAGATCTATACGATGAGACGTTCTTCAACAATTGGAGCAGCATATTCTCTTACCAGAGGAATTTTGCAAGACTAGCTGTAGATTTACGCGATATCTCTCCAGAGATAAGCGATGGCCTAAGAAAAAATTCGCTGCTATATTCCCAAGCGTGCACAGCGCATATACTTGGAAAACCGCTTCTTGCTGTAGATGTAGCATCGGCTTTATCGGATATAAAGACCACTGTATTATACTCTGCCGTCGAGTCATCAGCTTATCATGGCGCATTGCAGTTGATGCCCACAATATCTAGGAAAAATTCCGCTCCTGCACAAGAGAATATTAAGATTCCAAAGCCAAAAATAGATTATTTTTCTATGCTACGATCCGCAGTGTGTTGCTCATCTAATGGGTTTGAATTCTATCGTCATCCTGACGTTCCAAATGTTGTACTTACAGAGATGCGCAGCGAAATGAATAGTCACGTCGACAGATTCATCAATAATGTGATAACTCTTGGTATCGATGATGGCCGTCTCCGAGAGCTCGGAACTAAGCTACTGGACTTCGACCTCCCTAACAGGCTACAGAGAAAAGATTATGCGTCCGTAGTTCCAGCATTGACCAAAGTGCTCTCAACAGTATATTCTGATATCAAGTGCGGCAGGATACCATCGAGCAAAGAATTGAAACAGAACCTATAATCAGGCATCAGATTATTTCTAAGTGCTACTGATATCTATCATTCTTCTTGCTTTTATCCTCATGAAGACCTTCCCATCGACTTTCTCTATCTGCTTATGGATATATCTCCCGTTCTCGAAAGTTATATGATTTGTTATCTATGTGTCTTTATCCCTTATAGTTCTTATAATTTCCAAACTCATCAATCCCCCAACAAAAACAATGATAATGTATACTTGGCTTAAACCTATATAAACTTTTAGTGTATTTGTATAGTGAATAATTTAAGACGAGAATTGATATACCTTTTACCATACTAATTCCGATAAATATATAAACTTCTCTTCCTATCTAAGCTTGTTCGGGGGTATACTATGGGAGTCTTAGATGAGACTGATTTTGATGATGTCATAAGGTTGCAAAAGCAGCTAGCATCCTCAATGCTCGATGATTTCGAGCTAGATTCCAAGATAAAGGTCTTAACTATCATAGATGAGGTAGCTGGCGGAAAAAAGAAGGTCCAGACAGAAAAGGTCTTAGTAGAGGCAGAACACCAGGGAATGTCAGAACTTGAGGTTTCAGGCGTAATTGAGAAGCTCAAAAGAGACGGCCTCATACTCGAACCTCAACCAGGATATTTGCAGAAGTATTAGTGATTAAAATGGTCAAAAAACTAGTTTCAGCCGGTAATTTCCCGTTTTCTAAAGCAGTAATTCATGATCTCAAATATGTAATGGAAGTTTCTGGGCAAGTGGGCCTTGATTCAACTACAGGAAAACTTGTCGAGGGAATCGAGAAACAAACCAGACAATCACTAGACAATATCAAGAGCATACTTGAAGATGAGGGATGGAGTTTTGAAAACATCACAAAGGTCAGAATTTACTTGCTAGACATGGCTGATTATACAAAAGTAAATGAGATATACAAGAGCTATTTTTCAAAAGATTATCCTGCACGTGTAGCTCTCGCAGTTAAGGCATTGCCATTAGGAGCCTTGATAGAGATAGAATGTACTGCGGGGAGAGACTGATGGTCGATATTAAAGTCAGAAAACTCATCAATGAAGCGAAATCTGCGCGCGAGAAAGCTTACGCTCCATATTCTAAATTCAAGGTCGGCGCTGCATTACTCGCAAAAAGCGGAAAGATATACGCTGGATGTAACGTCGAGAATGCCATATACAATGGAACTCACGCAGAAAGATTCGCTCTTGATAACGCTGTAATACGTGGCGAGCGGGAATTCTTGGCGATAGCGATTGTTCTTGATGATAAGTCTTTTCCATGTGCCCAATGCTTGCAGAATCTTACAGAATTCGACTCTGATGGAAAAGGGAATCTTAAGATAATTACTGTAAATCTTCAAGGCAATGTTCGGGAATCGACACTTGCAAAACTTCTTCCAGAACGATTCGGTCCGAAAAGTTTGGGAATAGATGTAAGAAAATTTTAATGTCTGCAATGCATTCTGAAATCTGTGTGATCGTTTTGGTTTCTATACGGCAGTTTGAATAAGTCCGGATTTATATTCTCTTTTATGTATCTGACTATTACTTGATTCATATCTCTCCATCCAGCAACCAAGACAGGTTTTTGGGAATCCATTTTGGACCAAAACTCTTTTTTCTCTTCAGGGCTGAGACTTTCTAGTATGTCTATCCGTTCGTATTCGTCATGCTCTGCATCAAATGCTGCGTTGATTGTGTACTGGTCTATTCCCGGCTCGCCGCCCCAATTCGTCAATGAGAAAAATTTGTTCTCTTTACAATATTCTTGTATTGTCGTGACCAATCCGCCATGTTGATTTTTTGGTTTACTGAAATGCACCCATCCGTCTTTTGTGGGGAATGCGGGGCAATCATGCCATACGTGGCCTTCACATGTAGTTTGGGTATATATCCCCGGAATCCTGTTTATATTGATGACTAATGGTCTTATAGCGTCGTCTAATTCCCTTAATTTAACATAATTAACTAGCGTCATAGTGTAGTTACTATCTAGTAGTATTTAAATTTATTGTTTTTTTCTTATCGCTAAATTTATATATTTTCGATTTTTGTTTGATATAATGATACTACCAGTCCCATTCTATAGGCAAACAACCCCCTTCAACTGTGGTCCAGCTGCTCTTAGAACAGTCATATCCTATTTTGATTCTGATCCGGGCATAGAATTAGTAGAATCAAGGTCTGAAATATCGCGCGGGAAGGGTGCATCAACTGCCCAGATAGGCATTGCAGCGGCATCTCTAGGATACAGATCCAGATTCTTCTCGAAACATCTTACGCTTACTAAGGAAAATCTTGAATTGGAATTTTATAAGCAGTATAACTCTTCAACTATCGATGAATCGAAAAAGATATTGGAACGCGCGAAAAGTCTTGGAGTATTGTGTGAAGAAAAAACGATGCCTTTGAAAGATATTCTTTCAATGATCACAAAAGATAGTGTCCCAATACTTCTGATAGATTGGAATGTCGTGAAAGGAATGGAAGAAAAGGGTTATCAGGGGCATTTTGTTCCTGTCATAGGATGCGACGATAATAATGTGTATATACATCAGGTCGCTTTTAATACTGGCCAGTCCAATATCGCTATAGAAAAATCCTTATTCGATAAGGCAAGAAAATCTCAAGGGACGGACGAGGATGTACTTGTAGTATATAGAAAGACTTAGTTTCTGAATATATTTATTGTAAGATTATCGAGCAAGATCATTTCCACTTATGGCAAACTATGGGTCATGAGAAGTAATGAAGCTCTTGTAAAACTCTTATCAAAGAACATTGGATTGACTCTTGCATCTGGCGCAAAAAGTTTGGATATGTCCGTAATTGATTTTATACGCGATCGTTCAGTGAATTCTCTTGATGTAAAATCTAATAGTCTATTTTTTGAAAGAATATTTACCGAAGATGAGATAACAAAACTCTCTATAGAACCCTTCAGGTATTTTAACAGGAATGAATCTTCAAACATTACGACCATAAAAAAACCTAAAACAACTGTTCTTGGAAGAATAGGTGTTTTTTTAGATAATAAATTTGATTAAATTATTTTTCTATAATTATTTCAACTAAGACTTAATATCCGAACAGGCTTGATTGTGTAGAATTCTTCAATATGTCATCAAAGTTCTTTCCGTAGACGAATAATATGGTGTCTGCAATGGGCTTCAACTGTTTTTCTATGTAATGGTCATAATCTAACTTGTGTTTTAATTTCTCTATAGGCTCAGGGCCCTCTATAGTCATCACATACTTTATTTGGTTTGACGTTAGCTTGTCAAGCATCCTTGCAGCCCTAACGTGCGGGGGGGTAGTCTTAGTATATTCTGACAGAGGCTTATTGATGTTCTTTTTGTAGATTACCATGTTATCATATTTACCTTTCTTCAGGTCCTTCACGAAATCTTTGATATACTCTGCGACCTCCTGCTTACTGAACAATAGTTCAAAAAGTTTTGACTGGAATTTTTTTGCAAGATCCGTCCAATCTCCTCTGACGAATTCCATGCCTGTAAAATGCAAAGCTTCTTTATCGTTATCGTCTATCAATATCCCTGCGTACCTCTTCTTCGCCCCCTCTTCTGAGCCTCTGACTGTCGGCATCAAGAATATCTTGAATAATTTTTCGAATTGTAATTCCATGATGTTATCCCTGTGATACTCTTTTTGTATATATTCTCCGTAGTATTCGTTGATATATTTCTGTATCCTTTTCCCTACCTTTCTTGCGCCATCAACATCCTTTGCCCCGCTGACGACAAATACCGAATCGGTGTCGCCATATATGACGTCATATCCTAATTCCTCGACTTTTTTTGCCGTCATCTGGATTATTGATTTTGCTGTGTGCGTAATCGCATTGCTCATGTCTGGATTATAGAATCTGCATGATGGATTGCCTAGAACTCCGTAGAATGAGTTCATGATTATCTTTATAGCGTAGATGGTCTCTGGCGTATCCTTTCGTTTCTTTGCTTCATCCCTCTGCTTCCAGACCTCTTCGATTACTTTAGGCAGTATTCCCTCCTGGTTCTTGAACATCGCTCCGTTCGCGACGGTTATGTATTTCTTCTTGTCAGGATTTTTCGGTCTGTCCTGAGGCGCTACGTAACTGTATGGATCTATGTTGAATGTGCGTATGATACTCGGATATAGACTCTTGAAATCGCATACGATGACATAATCATACAGCCCAGGCTTACTGTTCATCACAAATCCGCCTCTTGCCGGCTCATCTTTCTCGACAAATTTAGAGCTGCTCAGAACTATCTTTCTTTTCCTAGCGTACCTTAAGAACAGACTGTCAAGGCTCGCTACGCTTGCCTTCACTCTATCAAGCGTCATCCCTGTTATGAGCGACCGGAGTATCGTCAATTGCATGGAGTTCGTCTTGAATATTATCTTATACACCATCTCAGAATCCTTGAGGTTGTAGTCTACGAGCTTTTGCTGCTCATGTTTGTAGAATTTATCTATATCCTCACCCTTATTTTCCATCCCTATAAGTTTCTTCTCACCTAAGAATTCCTCTGCGGCAGTGTCTAGCCTATAATTATCAAGTTTGATGAAAGATGTCTTCAGCATTACCATTCCATCAAGGACCATCCTCCCAGGGAAATCTGCAGTGCTATCGCGCATGAATTCTCCAGTTATATCGAGCTTACATGGCCAATCAATCCTCCCTAGCGTGAAAGGTATCTTATGCTCATCGAATTTTTCTTTGATTATTCTTAAATCAAAATCTATCAGGTTCCATCCTGTTATTATGTCTGGATCTATAGTCTGGATGAGTTCCTGAAATTTTATCAGCAAATCTTTTTCTGAATTGACGCTCAGCGCGTTATGTAAAGGTTTTCCCATATCTTTATCTCGCGCGACTATCAGCACTTTATGGAACTCTGCGCTGTCATGGAATTTTTCAGTGTACATCGAGATGCAATATATCTGCTTCGCCTTCTGGTCAGTCTCTATATCTATAGATAATATCCTTAGCTCCGGCTTCCAATCGCTTTGCTTCAACAACGGTTCTTCGTATATCCTGTCTACATACTGTCCTTTCTTGTATTTCCCATCTATCTCGAGACTACCCTTTATGTCATGGTCTATCAGAAATCTCTGATAAAACCTTATGTCTGCTTCATAGCATCCGATGCCGTATTCGTCCTCAAGAGTCTTGCGCATCTTCGGAACGTCTGCAGGCACCTCTGTAATCACCTTGACTACGTTATCATCATTGAAATCTATAAAATCACTCTCCTCAACGTCGGCGTTATATGATTTGAAAAATTTTATAAGTTTATCTTTATGTTCCTTATAGTCCTTCGATTTTATATAGAAATATGGCTGGAAACTGTTTATGGTGAGAAAACTATCTCCATTCTCAAGTCTTCCAAATAGATAGACGTAAGGCTTCTTGTTCTTTTTGCCGTCATCATCCTTATCAATAAGCCTATATGTAGGATAGATTATATACCCATTAGCCTTAGAATCGTGCATGGAATAATTATTGCATAGGCATTTATAATTTTTATGAGTCTAGCCCTTTATGACTCTTTCTCTTCTTCAATCTTTGTGATTGTGATGCATTTGACGGGACAGGCATCCTTGCCTTCTGTGTTAGATTTTAATTCTGATTGTTCTATTATCTCGCTAACTACTTTTGCCTTATCGCCATCAGGGACGAAATTTGTACAAGCGACCGTGCATGCCCTGCATCCTATGCATGTCTTCCTGTCAAGTTCAACCTTGTAATTTACCATGATTATAGGACTGGAAAACGGTTTATAAATCTTTCCCAGTAAAAAATATAAAGTATACGTGCAATTATGGATGATGGACAAGGCGCTCTATAAGTTTTCAACTATAATGTATGCTGTCGTTTTCATCATTGCTTTAGTTCTTGCTATATATTTCCTTTTGATGAGAAACTGGTTTTTGGTTATAATATCTATACTTATGATATGGACGTGCATAGATAACTTTTTCTGCGGGCCAAGAGCCTGCAATGCAGGTTATCATATAAAGACGCATTATGCAGTGCCTCCATTTTTGAAGAAGAGATAGCTTTGGAAACATTAATAAACTAGTTTTTCTGTAAAACATTATGTCAAATACCAGTAAAGTATTTTTTGTCAAATCTCTTGAAGAGGATTTTCACACAAAGACCCTTAAAAGGACGAAGAAAGTTAATTTTCAAAGCATTTCTGATATCATAAAGACAAAACGTATCCTTCTCAATACAAAAAGTTTTGGGAGAAAAAGGCGCCTTAGTACTACTATCTTAAGCGATCATTACCTCAAGACGTACCGTCCACAGGGGATAATATTCCAGACCGAACAAAAACCTGAATATGTTCTGCCATGTGATATAGTTCTTCTAAGCATGGCGGATAAGATTGTCGTGCATTATTATAGGATAAAAAACAATCTTCACACATATTACAACCATCAACTGATTGGTGGTTTTGAGAGATTTATATTCAAGGATTTCAATTCGATGATAAAAAAATTCCGTTCTCCTGATTCAGTATGGTCGGCAGTCAATACATTTAGAAAAAAGGCAGGATACCCTATTCTTCATAGAGAAAAACATCGTCTTGTAGAATACAACGAGGTAGTCTTTCAACGTCCTGTGGAGATAACTCCTATCGCAGTCTTTGGCTATAGAAAAGAGGCGAGGTTGATTGCAAAAAAGTTCAACCTTCCGTATTACCCTTCTGCAAGGGATTTCTGGAAGAAAATTAATCGTGAATAATTCTTTTATAAAAATAGTTGCAGCCTCAGAGGGATGTTAGGTCATCACGATAATCAGACGGGAATAACCTCTTCATTAGCTGCAATTATGGAATCGCTCACAGAGTTATAAATGTTGCCCCGCAATAAACCTTTTATATCGGGCCTAGTTTTCATGTTTATGAAACAGTTTCGCACTGATGATGGATCGATCTCGTATCGTAAGACATACGAATCAGAACCATACCACACCAAATCTGGCGCAATCACCGAAGCATTCGAGAAGCACTCTCGCGCGCTGAAGGTCTGGGAAAAAAAGAACCCTGTGATATTTGATGTCTGCTCCGGTCTCGCATATAGTGCTGCATGCGCGCTTGAAGATATACGCGCTCATGAAAATGACTCGTTAGTTGTGATATATCTTTTTGAGAATGATATTGACATCCTAAATAAATGCCTAGAATTGCCTGATGTTATAGAATATATTCATAGTGGAAAACCTGCAAAGATGTATTGCTACAAATTTTTCAAAGACGCAATCAGGGATTATATAGAGAGAGGGATAAATGTTTACGAGACAAAAAATCTCAAGATTTTCATTATTTATGGTGACTTCAGATTGGAGATTTTTTCTGTAAAAGCTAAGGCGGATTTCATATTCTACGCCCCGTTTTCTCCTAAGATCACTCCTGAGATGTGGACTTCAGAAGTCTTTAGGTTATTATTCGACCACCTTAAAGATGATGGAAAATTATCGACATATGCATATGCGCGAAGCGTGAGAGATGGATTATCTCTTACAGGATTTAAATTGGAAAACGGCCCGATTCTTGGTAGGAGAAGCCCGAGCGTTATCGCGATAAAATAACTACTACGGAGTAATATTTATAAATACGGTTTTATTCTCTATGTTATGGATTTCGGACAGAACGATTCGCTAGCGCTTGAAGACTTAAGTCAAGCGATGTATGAATCTTTAAGACAGCAATTTGCAATAATACATTCTCACGTGAAGATAGAAGTAGATATGGTTGAAAAACCGCTATTGCAAAGGGTAGATGATAGGTATACGTTAAAAGCTGTAATCCCCATCAAAGGCGTAGAGGGTGCAGACAAGATTGTAGTTGTAGGCTTTGCGCCAGGAGACGGCACAGGATCCAACGAGGATTTTCCAAATCTTTTGGCTCCAGAAAATTTCAAACCAAGATACAAAAAACACGTTGCAGAATTTTTCATACCTGTCGGCACGTTATACAACGATGACTTTATTCCTCGCGTCAATAGCCTTGATGAATTGACGTTGAATGATAAAGGCAATCTAACTTTTTTGACGTCACACGCGACCCATCCACACTCATATCAATGGTCATTATCGGATCTTAATGATTTCAGCAGTGCAACATTTTTGACGAGGCCAGTATCTTTGACATACTACAATGACAATATGACTAGCGCGAATGACGCTGTCAGTAATAAAAAATCTTTTGGCAACCCTCACTCGATAATTTTCGATGAGAATATCGTGCATTCTGTCAATTCAGGCTACAAGAATTGGATACAACTAGGAGCATTCATCGAATTCAAGGAATCTTCTCCGGAGTTGAAAATGATGAACCTATATTCTTATGCAAGTGTTCCATTGTCTGTCGATTTTGATTCTGGAAAAGCCAGAAGTTCGCGTTAGGGTATTCCTGTTTGAACAAGTTCTTCTAATATTAAATAAAATTTTTAAATAAGAGTTTATTTACTTTCAAGTAGTATGAATCGAAGGGGCTTTTTTCGGACGGCTAGCGGAATACTTCTGCTTTGGCCGATTAGAAAACTTTCTGCATTAGAGAATGCCTTATCCGATGATGCCATCCCGGAATACGAACCTTTCTTGAAATATTTGAAAGAACATGGAGACGATGTATTTGGTGCTGTTGATTATAGAGAAGCCATTGTTCCGGGAACACCCTATCGATTAGAGATGGATATAAAAGGTCCACCAAAATTTTTGTCATTAATCAATAGAAGTCCGGGAAAGAAATCATATTTTGATATAGATAAAGATGGACATGTAGATATCGTTCTACAGAACAATCCTAACAATCCTAGCCTGCTTGATGAAGGAGAGATGGCAGATTCATTAGAATTTGCGGTAAATAGTTATCTTAAGAAACCCGTAAAGAAATTCAATAGTTTTGGCATATACTCGCCGCCGAGCAACGAGGATGTTAGTGCATCATTCCTAAAAGAGCTATCCACACTCAAAGAAAAAATTTTGTAGAGAAAAAACAAAAATATAAAAAATTATAGAGATATTTTTACGCTTACAGGAGTGGATTTTGTCCGCCGTATAATGCATAAAACTTCCCATTCTTGAACTCGAGCGAAAAGATGTCTGTCTTGACCTGTGTAGCCCTCATCTTGACGATGGACACTTCACGGACGACGTTTCTTCTGAATTGGGACAGCCTTACATGTATTATTCCGTCACACAGGAAATCCTCCACGCCATACTCAGAATATCTTGAGCCATCAAGAGGCATCTCTGAGATGAGAAACGATGTTACCTGCATCTCTCTCATGAACTCGAACACATAGAACAGCTCAATCCTTGGATTATCGAATTTGCTGAGTACATATAATGCCGACAGTGAGTCGAGCACCATCATGTCCAGCCCTAGATCCGTCTTCACTTTCTTTACTAGATTCTTTATGACGTTCAGCCATCCAGCGTTCTGAGTCGTCGCTATCTTTGCGTCTTTTATCTCTTTTCGTATGCAGCCTAGGTCCGCAAATATTATGGTTCCCTTGTTCGAATTCTTGAGTTGGGAGATATTTGCGTTGATGTTGGATAGATCATTTATCAGAAGGACATTTATCTTGCTCAGGTCGTATCCCATGTTTATTACATGATTCAGCAGCGATGGATAAGACTGTTCAAGGGTGAGATACAATCCTATCTTATTTTTTGTTGATGCCTCATTATACATTGTATTGAAACAGACAGAGCTTTTCATAGTTCCTGCCGATCCGCATATCATTGTTATGTTGCCTTCAGGTACTCCTCCCTCCATGACGTCGTCCAATCCTTGAACGTATAATGGAATTCGTTTTACTTCTCCCTGTTTTGTTATTATTTTTTCCATCCGATTCACCCTTACTCTTTTTTGTGTATAAGATCGTTTATCTTTCCTGATTCTGTATTGACTATGAGGCTCTTCTCAGAACTTAGATATGCGCATCCGACGACAACTCCCTCTGTCTTGTATTGCCATATCTTCTTTCCCTGTGTCTTTCCCGGGCCCGATGTCATAGCTTCTCCGTATTGTCCTGTCTGGGCAACGATTCCAGAGACGCCCGGTACGTAGTCCAAGACATAGCTTCCTTCAGAATCAAGTACGTATATATTGTGATCATAAGAACCCGCGACTATCTCCATCTTGCCGTCGCCATCAAGATCGGCTACTATAGGCATTGCGACAACCCAGAAATCTGTCTCATATGACCAGAGTTTCTTTCCGTTCATATCTATGGCGTATACGGAATTATCGCATGACCCGAACACTATCTCTTTTTTTTCATCCTTGTTTATATCGATGACATTCGCTTTGGAGCATATCGCGCCGTCTGTCTCAAAACTCCATATAAGATTCCCGTTTTCTGCGATGCAATAGAGCGTTCCATCGGTTGAACCTATTACGATTGCTGGCGCAGTATTCTTTGATAGCCTGTCATATACTGGCTGGGCTATTATCTTGTCTTTTGTCTTGTATTGCCATAACGGCACTCCCTTCAAGTCCACAGCGTGAACATTTCCGTCGTTGCTACCGAAGACTATCATAGGTTTTTGTGAGAGTATTATAGATGGGCATGACTCTATCTCGCTCTTGGCGTTATATTTCCATAATAACTGGCCTTTTCCGTTAAGGAAATAAAGCGTCTTATCAGATGACCCGAAGAGTATTCCGTATTCGTTGTTAGCGAACTTCTGTATGAACGGAGTTCCACGGATTGGCCCTTCAGTCTTATATTTCCATAAAAGTTTTCCCTTGCCATCAAGAACATATATAGTCCCAGATTCTGTTCCGAAAACTATCTCTTTTTTGCCATCGTTATTTATGTCTGCGACGTTAGGGCTGCTGCTTATGCTGTTATTGTTCTCTGTATCAAGAAACATTAGCTCCATCTCTGAATGCGTTTCTTCTGCACTATATGTCCATTTCAGGGTGCCATCGACATCTATAGACATCAATTTTCCATTCTTCGTTCCGAATATTATCTCTTTGCGCCCATCGCCATCGATATCCTCGACGACTGGTGAAGAAAGAAGTAAAGATCCAGCATCATAATTCCATTTTTCCTCAAGCCTGCCTGTGCGCTGGCCAATCATGCTCTTGAAAGCGAAAGTTATCTTATTCATCAATACCTCTTTTAGTCATATAGATTAATATCAGATATACTAAATTCAATGAAAATCATATATAAATCTTTTGAAATATTTTAGCGCTCGAGAGTTGGAAGTGAAACTATTGCCGGATAGTTAATTATCGTCATTTCTTAACTTCCGGTAACAGATAAATTATTAAATAATGGTTCCTATGAACTGTTATGGATGTCCGTGGTAAGAGGGTACTCGTAACTGGAGGGAATTCAGGCATTGGCGAGGTCATAGCAAAGGAATTCTTGAGGCATGGCTCCGAGATAATAGTTTTCGGACTGCATAAACCGGGTTACAAATGCGAATTCCACAAAGTCGATGTAAGCAATGAGGACCAGATAATCAAGGCGATCTCTAAGACGAAATCTATCGACATACTTGTGAACAACGCCGGGATTGCCATAGTTTCTCTTTTATCAAAAACCACGACAGAAATTCTTGATTCAATGATGAATGTGAATTTCAAAGGGGTCTTCTGGATGTGCAAGCATTCGATGTCAAAACTCAAATATGGTGGTTGCATAATAAACATAAGTTCGATTGCAGGATTGAACAGCTACGAGGACCTCGGGATATACTGTGCGTCAAAGGCCGCCGTGATAAGCCTTACAAAGACGCTTGCATTGGAGCTCGCTTCAAAAAAGATACGCGCCAACGCTATCGCTCCAGGAATAATCGATACCTCGATATGGGAAAAAATGTATGGCAAGGATGGAAGAAAGGCCCTTGCTGAGACTACTGCTTATGTTCCATTGAAACGAGTTGGAAAGCCTGAAGAGATAGCACATGCGGCGATATTTCTTGCAGAGAACGAGTACACGAACGGGACTGTCATAATTGTCGACGGTGGAGAGTTGGCAGAATGACGTCGGAAAAGAATTATCTCACTGATTCTATAGAAGAGATAAAGAAGAGGATTTCGGGTGTTGAAACGACAGTGAACAGGATTGAGGCGCTTGAGCGCGCAGAGATAGAATACATGCGCAACATAGAGAAGATGGAATCTCAGGAACTTTCGAATCTCGACAAGATAACTTCTATGGAAGACAGCGAATTGAACAAGATGGATAAGTTACATCCATTGAAATATCCTGACATAATGCTTTGGAAGAACGCGATATGGGAGTCATGCCCTAACAAGATAATGATAGAGTCAAAGACGATGGTGCTTTTCAACTGCAAAATCACTAGCAAGGTATGCTGCTTCACGAATTGTCCAAGGAATATAATCAAGGCAGATTAGTTTGGTTGTCAGGCTCACATGAATTCTTTATTTGATGTTTTCCAAATTCTAGTTTTGCCGATGTGTATTTTTTTTGGGTTCGCTAGCTTATAACCTTAAAGTCTGAGACTCTCTATCTTAAGCAAAATTTATATATTGTGATTAACCAGTTGTATATATGGGTTTAAAAGAGGAGTTGAGCCGGGAGTTAGCTAAAAACAATTCTATACACGTCGTTAAGGCTAACCTTGTGAATCGCGGTTATCTTGAGGAAGACATAGATAAGGCGTTTAAGGGAATCGTCGACAGCAAGACATCCGACGTCAACAAAAATAATAGGCTTCTTGGCTGGAAGGAATTTCTTGACAGAGTTGGCTATGGATTTGCAAGCCAACAGTTTGTGAACATCTTATTCATGCTATCCGGAGCATCGCTTTTCCTTATAGGTTTCGTAAACGCGATAAAGACTGCACTTATATACTTGCTCTCAGGATTCTTCAGAGAATACTCAAAGGTCAGATACTTCGGAAAAAGTTTCATAAGCTCATCAGGAATAATCTACGGTTTCAGTTTCTTAGGGATGGCGTTCAGCGTCGTCTTTGGTTCGCCTCCAGTGTTTGCCTTATCGCTTCTAATAGGTTCAGTCGGCGTCATTGCCCACGGCGATATATACATGGCATTCCACAACACCGTCCTTAAGGCAGAGCATAGAAAGACATTCCTAAAATTTATATCATATTTCGGGATATCAATAACCGCAATATCTCTCATAGTGGCAGGATTATTGATGCAGGTGTTTCCCATTTCCGGAACGCCATTCACAATAAATCTTTCCGGGATAAACCCGATAAATTTCAAGATGTATGGCTATCTTTTAGCTTTTGAGATAACAGCCATCATGTTCATACTTTCAGGATATCTCATATCGTTTATAGAAGAGAAAAAAGAATCGATGTATGAATCGACGTTATATGTTTCGGCATTCATGCAACAATATTTCAAGACGGCGACCGAGAACAGCGGCATCTTCTTCAAGAATAAGAAGATAGTCTTGCTTGCACTTGCGGCGATGCTCATGACCGTGGCGCAGATAGTAGGGAATTCATACTACGGTATATTCATATATACAAATTTCAACGATAAATTCATGGGCGGATTCATGAACGTCGCCGTGATATTCGTCATAGCGCTCATCGCATCGCTTTCAGGAACCGTCTTGACAAAAGCATTTGCAAAATCTTTGGGTGAGGCGCCAATGCTCGTCTTCGGAACACTCCTCGTGGCGCTGCTTCCATTGACGATGTATTTCAACCCGAACCTTTACGCTATCGCGTTATCTACTGCGTTATCTGTCATAGGAGGCGCCGTTGTAGGAGTAGCTCAGGGACTCATAGGAGAGAGACTCATGAACGAGAAGGAGCAATCACTGTTCTTCACAAGCCTCGGATATTTCTCGATAATTCCTACGTTGATACTTGCGACTATCGGAGCTATAATCGCCCAGATATACGGTCTTCAGTCGCTATTTTTAGGTATCGGCATAGCGCTCGGAGCGATTGTGATGCCTGTATACTTCATACTTGTCCTGATAATAGATAAGGAATACCGGAAAGAACACGCGAGATAAACATGGTATAGATTCTGTTGTAAATTTTCTATTAACAAATGTGTTAGAAATCAAGAATTCTTGATCATGCGAACGGTGTCATCCCAACCCATGCATGAATCTGTACAAGAAACCCCGTAAGGCATTTTTGTTTTGTCAAACTCTCTCAAATCTTCAGGGAGTTTATATTGTCCTTCTTTATGGTTTGATTCTACCATTATCCCGATTATCTTATTATTTCCATCTCTGCGCTGTCTTATAATATCGTTGAATACTATAGGCTGATTCTTATAATCTTTGTTCGAATTTCCATGACTGCAATCTATCATGACTATATCTGGCAACTTGGCTTTTCTTAATTGTTCTTGGGCAGCGATTACGTGTGTACGCTCGTAATTTGGTTCCTTACCACCACGCAGTATTATGTGTGTATAATCATGTCCTTTTGTTTCAATAATAGCGCCTCCGCCATAATCTGCTGTTCCGATGAATGTATGTTTACCTCTTGACGTCAATACTGCATCGATTGCGCCTTCTATATTTCCAAATCTGTCGTTCTTGAAACCTACAGGCATTGATAATCCAGAAACTAATTCTCTATGCTCTTGTGATTCTACGGTTCTCGCACCGATTGCAGCCCAAGAAATATATTCTGCCGTATAATCGGGTATGACGAGAGAATTGACATATTCCGTCGCGCACGGTAATCCTGCGTCTGTTATTCCTTGTAGTATAGTTCTCGCAAGGCGTAATCCATCATTTATCTTATATGTGGCGTTTATGTCCGGGTCATTTATTAGTCCTTTCCATCCTAGAGTTGTACGAGGTTTTTCGAAATATGTTCTCATGACTATAAAGTATTTATCTTTTACCTCATCAGACAAAGATTTCAATTTTCTTGCATATTCTATGGCTGCATATTTGTCGTTTATAGAACAAGGTCCCACTATAATTATGATGCGTTCATCTCTTCCGGACATTATATCTTCAATAGTTTTTCTACTTCTCCTGACAAATTCTTCATGTTCTACTGGTTGTGCTATATCTATACTTAGTTGAACAGGACTAACTAAGGGAGTCCTACTGGTTATTCTGGTATCTTTTATGCCTTTCGAATTCATTATTGCACTTATCATTGAGAATAATTTATTATTTTATAAATCTATTGGTGTTTACTACTTTGTCGTAGTTTATTATCTCTTCTGCTTCAACTAAATTTTTAAATCCTCCTGCATTCTAAAAGTTATGGTTGGGGAAAATCGTTCTGGTTTTGGCGTCAAGGGTCAAATAATAAGCGGAAAATTTGGGGAGATAATTGCAAGACAAAAATCTGGAGAAGATTTTGAGCTTGGAGAGATTCTTGTCGCAGAGAGTAGTTCAAATGGTGATAGTTCTAAAGTGCTTTTGCAGGTCTATGACTTGCAATATGGGTCGCAGATAAGTCAGCAGAATCTTGAATTGATATCAGGTCTTAATCTTGAAGAGAATACCGATACGGAATTCATGGACAAGAACATGCGCATCTATAAGATTGCGATGCTCAAAAATCTCATTTCGATAAATGGTGAACAGGGAGGCGAACGTGTCTCCTTGTCAAAAAGTCTCCCTAGTGTTTTTACAAACGTTCGAACGGTTACAAGTTCAGATCTTTCATTCATTTCAAAACCAAAAAATCCATTATTCTTCGGAAATTTAAGAAGTGGAAGCCGCGCCCTCGATGTTCCCATATATCTAAACGGTGCTGATGTTCTGACGCATCACATGCTAATCACGGGAACTACCGGAAAAGGAAAAAGTGTTTTGATGAGTAACATATTATGGGAATGTACGTCACAGGATTATTGCGGAACACTCGTCCTTGATCCTCATAATGAATACTATTTTGGAAACAAAGTCGGCCTAAAGGATCATCCATCAGGAAGAGTCGGGTATTATACTGTAAAGAATCTTTTGCCAGGAAGTAAAAGCCTTAAGATAAATATTAAGATTCTCCGTCCGCAGCATTTCGGCTGTCTTGATTTCAGCGATGCCCAAGAACAGGCTATGAATGCCTTTTATCGAGATTACGGAAGTAGGTGGGTCGAGTCAGTCCTTCTTGAAAAGCCTCTCAAAGTAGGATTCAACGATGCAACAATAAATGTTCTCAAAAGACGATTGATGTATCTTCTTGATATAGATATAAGCAACAGCGAGGTTTTCTGTAACGGGATATTTGATTTCAACGCTGGCGAGGCGACAGTGAGCAGCATATGCGACAGCCTAGAAGATGCAAAGACAGTTATAATAGACACGAGTTCTTTTTCAGGGCAAGTTGAATTGCTTGTCGGTTCATTGATTGTTACTGAGATGTTCAATAGATATAGGCATTATAAGATGCAGGGAACGCTGCAGGACAAACCAGTAATATCTGTTGTTCTGGAAGAGGCTCCAAGAGTTCTCGGAAAAGAGGTGCTCGAGAAAGGTTCTAACATATATAGCACGCTTGCGCGCGAGGGAAGAAAATTCAAAGTCGGGCTCATCGCAATAACACAGCTCCCATCATTGATTCCGCGAGATATCCTTGCAAACATAAATACAAAGATAATACTCGGAACAGAGATGATGCAGGAAAGGCAGGCAATCATA
>CAZFVG010000010.1:0-17395 GCA_964522135.1 uncultured Methanosarcinales archaeon
TATGCGATATCTTTTTGCTTATCCTCTTATATAACGGAAATGATACATATGCCAAAAGGATACTGCTAAGAATTATCGTTATCATAGGACGGACGAGAAAAAACAATAGAAGCAATGCCAAAATAAATACTATGAACGGGACTACTCTCTGATAATTGTCATTTTTACTCGAATTACGGATTGCCATTTTATGCTGTATCAAAATATTTATTGTGTAACTGCATCATCCTAAAACACCGTGTTCTCTCAGTCATCGTCAATTTCCAAATCCTTGAAGTCTTCTTCAGTCCAAAATTCTATAACCATAGTACACTCTCATCATAAAATATACAAATAAAAGATACAGATAAAAAAAAAATAGATAAAAAAATTCCGATGGCAAAATTTAAAGTCGCGTTTCTCCCTGGCAGACCTATTGTTTTTTTCTGCGTAAAGCCGCAGTAACTGCAGCACCAACGACCACACCTGTTGCAGCAGCCATCAATACAGATTTTTCAGGGTTCTTTTTGATATATCCATCAACATTACCCTTCATCTCTACAGCCTTTTCCTTGATATGAGCTATCCCCTTCTCGCTGCTTTCTTTTATACTTTCCGCCTTGTCCATTATCTTATCAACACCATCGTGTGTTTTCTGTCTTATGTCAGAAATTTTGTCTGAATTCTTTCTATTAATCATTGTTTCACCTTGTTCCGTTCATTATTTTTTATGTATTTAAGTATTAGACTCTCCTATCTTCAGAAGAAGGCCAATAATGAAAAGTACTATTCCTATAGAGAAAAATGTGGCAGTATTGCTCCATGCCAGATACTCTCTTAGGGCAAAAAAAAGCGCAAAGATCAAGAATATCGCGCCAAATCCTATGATAAAAAGATTGGTTATCTTTTTTATTATTCTCTGCTCCATTATCATAATCCTATCCTCTATATTCTTCATTATGACTTCAGCGCCCTCAGCTATAGGAGGAAACACGCTTGCCGATATTATCTGAGAGATGAAACTTATTCCATCCTTGAGAATGTCAATAAATCCGCGTTTTTTTTCTTTTTCAGTTATCTTTCCATTTCCTGTCATCGTTTACCTCTAATAATAATTCATTTCATCTGCAATACATTGAAAATTGGGAATGATTATGCGATTTCTGTGGAGTCTATGCAATAAAATTTTTCACCAACGAGCATTCGGTCCTCTCTTATCCTAGGCGTGCCATCGTTTTTATCTGGCGATAGTTTTATTCGTATATTTTGCTTTATTTTTTTATCTTCCTGCTTCATCAGTCTGTCATCCCTCTATCGTTCAATAGATCTATCATATCTCTATTGTCTGTCGCTTCATAATCCATTTCATCTACGACATTCAGTATGCCAAATTTGTTTACGTATATCATTGATTTCACCCCAAAATCTAAAAACTTAAGTGTAATAACTTGAAATAAACCAGTTCAACAAGATCTATTTATTAGTCCAATCATCTTAATTACTGAAAATATTTTTACGATTTGCCCGAATTTATCGTCGAATAAGATTCAGGTTCGTCTCCAGTCCAAAGGCCTGAATAAACTCCAGTTGGTATTCATTCAATACATTCTTTCCATTATCTCCAACCATTATTTCACCCCGAAAAATTCCAAGTTTATCTGGCGTTTATTTCTCCTGGAGATGCAGAAATGGTATCTTCTCTATTTTCCACATCACCCTTCGAAAATCTATAGTGCCTGGTTATCTTTATCTTAGCAGTATCTTCTATGACATCTCCCGTCTTATCTGGCAAGAGTCTCATCTTATGGATATCTATTCCCTGGATCTCTATCTCTACCTTCCGTATGCTCGAGTGGTTCGGCGTAAGCACTATAGTCTTATGATCCGTCCCCCATTTTTTCTCAAAAGTTCCAGAAGTGTAGTTGAATTTAGATAAAGATATCTTCGGTAGCTCTGAGCGTTCTGCTCTCAAATATATTATATAATCGCCGTAAGTCATTATCTGTATAGTACCTTTTCCATCTATCAAGCTCTCTTTCTCAAAGCGGACGGCATTTCTCTTATGTATAGAGTACAGACTATCCTTTCGGTTTATGCAGTTCTTAATCTCATCTAATTTATCCTCTTTTGATTCTTCTAATAATATAGACTTGTTTTTGCTAATGTATTGTCCTATCTTCATGTTATATCCTGTCGTATCTAAGTACGCATTATCTTTTTTCCAGCAGGTCTGTTCTTTACCGTTCCTTTCCCGCCCGCACTTTTTGCAGCTCTTCTCTTAGCTGCGGTCATCCTTCCGCCTCTACTTGATTTTGCCATGTTGTTTTCTCCTATCTCTATAATTCATATTTTTTATTAACCAATATATTCCTACAAGTAATAGAATAAGTATTAGGATGCTAAAAATCCATCCGAATAACATGTTGCCTACGGCATATCCTGCCATCATTCCATAACCCCTAAAGTCATATCCAAATAATCCTAACAGTATAAGGACTACCACAATGGTTATAACTATTATTAAATTCCTCGTATTTTTGCTAGTCAATTTTTTACTCCAATAATTTATTTTATTGTACAGTCAATCCTATTATATAATCATATACACTCAAACTCTTGCTTAGGCGCTTTTGATTACGTGAGCCACTACTGAAATTATGAATAATACCACGAAGATTATCGCAAACCATTTAGCTATTGCAAATGATAATCCTGAAATAAATCCGAATCCAAATATACCGAAGATTATGGCTAACACCAAAAACACTAATCCCAGAAGCAGCCAACCTCCCAAACCTTTCTTATTCATTTTTCCCTCCTTATAATCATTTTATAATATTTATAACAGTATGTTACATACTAATTTTATCTATCAATATTTTACTGCACAATCCATTCCTCTACGCAGCATGTACATTACTTCTCAGAACAGCTCCTCTACATTATATAATCCATTAATTCTATATCATAGGAGGAGGTATATTCATGAGAGGCGGTATATCCTCTAACTCCGATAAGGAAAACTCATCTAAGTCTTCCGGATGCCATATATCTCCCCGATTTTCCAATCGGATCCTGTCCTCAAAAGTGTATTCATCCCAGTAACGTTGTTTCACTAACATCACCCCACTTATTAAATGAAAAAAATATAAAAAAATGTTCGCCTAGTTACTTTCCACCGAATAATCTTGACAGCCATGTCATGAAATTATTCCACCATAAGCCGATACCTGTAGCTGATGTCCCTGATGTGACATCGCCGGTGATCTGGTTGTTATATGTCGGAGCAGAGCCTGTGTTATCCTGAGATGCAGGTGCAGTATTCTGTCCATTGCCTTCAGAGCCTGTTGTCTGAGGTGTCGTTGGTGTTGTAACTTGATCCGGTGTACTTGCCTGAGTTGGCGTGCATGATTTTGTATATACTGATGTATCAGAGCCATCTGGTAATGTGCATGTCTCAGTGCTTATCCCTGCTGAATCACATACAGACCATGATGAGCATATCCAATTGCTTCCCGAACTTCCTACCGCTCCACTTCCGCTTCCGCCGCCTCCGCCGCCGCCAGATCTTGCTGGTGTTGATACAACAGGTACACTGTCGACGCTAAAAGCGATTACTGTAGATGTGTTGTCTGTGCTATTGAAGACGTTTCGGCAACGTGCGTATAATGTATATGACGTTCCTGAAGTCACGGTATAGACAGCACTATGCTGTGTGATATTATCTGTAAAGTTTAGAGTCATGTTGTCGTATGGTATGTCAGTAGTATCGTATCTACATGTCGCATTCTGACTTGTAATAACGCTCAACGGAACACTTGTTGTAGTGTATAATTGAGCAGTATTAGGCAGAGGATTATATGTTGGTACCATGACCACTGTTATGTTCGAAGAACCGCTTACGTTGCCGTTGAATGCAGTTATCGTTGCATTTCCTGGTGCGACTGCTGTAACGTTACCATTGACATCTACTGTTGCAACAGATACATTGCTCGAATTATATGATATAGTTGCGGCAAAAGGCGCGCTGAACTGATCAAAACTCGTAGCATTCAAATCTATATAGTATCCGTGAGTGGATCCTACAGTAAGGTTTGCTAATGATGGCAATAATTTTATTGTCGTCAAAAGAGGCGATGGTGGTGGTCCTGAAGCCGGTATTGTGACAGTACTAGACTGTAACCATACCTCTCCATCGCTCAATGCTCTTCCGTGTAATGTTGATCCGGTAAGCATCGCTATGTGTGATGTTGCGGTTGTCAGAATGTTTCCCTCAAAAATAGATGTTGTTCCAAGTGTTGTGGCACCAGAAACTGCCCAGAAGACATTTCTTGCAAGTGCGCCGCCGGTTAAATGAACCTGCGTTGCAGAGCTAGTATCGAGAGTTCCTGATATTTGGAATACCCACACGTCAGTTGAATTTCCATCAAGATAGATATCGGTTGGCATCGTCACAGATGTGCCCCATGTATAAACGCCTGGGACAAAATGATCGCTTGTGCCGGGAATTCCAAGAGTTCCTGTTCCTACATCGAGGAATGGACCGACTCCTGCTGCTTCTGCTGTGGCTGCAGTGTATGCGATTCCCATATCGCCTACTGCTGTATCTAAATAAGTCTTATTGGCATTTGGTGTGTCGCCAGTTGTACCTGGAATAAAACATACAACATGTGAATCGAAACCGCCTGTATATGCTGCATCGACACCACGTATGTTTCCAGTCACTTCTGAGCAAGATATATGAATAGATGCGCCTGTTATAGGGCTCGCTCCGACATCTCCAGTAATTACTGCTGGATTGACATCAGTAATCTGCGCCTTTGACAGGATCGCGAAGTTACCTGATGTTCCTAGATCTACTAGTGTTGCTGTCGCTGCGTTGACGCTGAATGCGGTGACTGCTATCATAAATATGAAGATAGCTAGATATACAGAGATGTTTGATAATATTTTGTTTTGTTTCATTTTTGGTTCTCCCTAATAAAGATTTTTGATGATTTTTATTCTATTTTCGTTTACATTCATTTTGTTGTAAACATTTTTTCATTGTAAATTGTTTAATTACTTTCCGCCGAAAAGTTTAGATATCCATGAAGTGAAATTACTCCACCATGAAGATGTATATCCGCTTTGAGTTGTTCCGCCAACTGGAGTATTTCCATTATTGTTCTGACCTGTCGTCACAGTATTTTGTCCATTGTTGCCGGTGTCTGTTGTCTGTGTGGTGTTTGTTTGAGTTGGTGTGCATGCTTGACTTTGTATTGATACATCCGGGCTCTTTCCTGCATCTCCTAACGAAGGCGTAGTATTTAGTTGGGTGCATGTTCTTGTTTGTGTTCCATCTGAACCGCATGTCGACCATTCTTCACACTTCAGTTGATTTGTCACATTTGTTTGAGTTGGCGTGCATGCTTGCGTATATATCGATTTACTAGTACTTCCCGATTCTGTGCACGTTCTTGTACGTGTTCCGGTTGAATCGCATGTAGACCAATCTGTACATTGTGAACCTGATGAACTTCCACTTGAGCTTGAGTTTCCATTTGAACTTCCGCTTCCACTACCACTGCCTCCAGTTGGTGTAGGATTCGGATTAGGCGTTGATGATCCTGATGGTACTGTTACAGCGTTAGCGTCTAATGTGACTGCTGTCTGTGCTAATGCTCTTCCGTTTAATGTTGCGCCCGTGCCTAGTATGATTGCTGTTTGAGATAGAATATTTCCTTTGAAATCAGATGTTGTTCCAAGTGTTGCCTGGCCTGCGACTTGCCAGAAGATATTCTTTGCCTGCGCACCACCAGAAAGGTGTATAATAGCGCCATTGCCTACTGTAAGGTCCTGCGCTATCTGAAATATCCATACATCATTTGCGCCGCCTGAAAGAGTAACACCATTATTTATTAAAACTCCAGTTCCCCACTTATAGAGGCCTGGTGTTAATGTCATTCCACTAATATCTCCCGCTCCTAATTCTGTTTTGTCTGGCAATGTTCTTCCTGCAGCATCAGTGTACGCTGTTTGCATATCACTTATAGCTGTAGTCATAACGGCAGGTGTTGGTGGAGTATAATCTGATGCATATATTTTCCCTGTTACTAATGATGATGTTGCGAATTGATTAGAAGAATCCATTATTAATCCGAATCCTGTGATGCCTGTACTATCTATTGGACTCACTCCAATACCCCCAATTATTGAAGTGGTTCCTGTCGTTGAGACCCCCGATTTTGCTAAAATAACGAAATTGCCTGCTGATCCAAGATTTACAGCTGACTGTGCTGCACTAACACTGAATGTGCTGATTGCTATCATGAATACGAAGACAGTAACATATGCGAAGATGTTTGATAATATATTGTTTTTTTTCATTTTATTTTTCTCCCTTGATAAAGACTTTGATATTTTTCATTTTAATTTTATTTGTGTTCACTTACCGTAAACATTTTTATGGCGTAATAGTAAATTTTTTTATTTCATAGATATTTTTTGATATTGTTTTACAGATTTTTTATGATTGTCCCCCGAAAAGTCTTGATGTCCATGTAGTGAAGTTATTCCACCACGAAGCATTATAACCACTTTGAGTTGATCCATAAATAGGAGCAGTACCACTATTATCCTGAACTATCACTGTGTTATTCTGCCCGGAGTTGCCTGAATTATTTTGCGTCTGTAATCCTATTGATATATTTTGATTTACTACATTATGTGTAATATTCTCTTGCGCTGGCGTGCATGGTTCGGCAAATATTGATACGTCCGGATTTCTTGCTGCACCCGATGCTGGCAGACTGCTTAACGCTGTACATGTCCTTGTGCGCATACCGTCTGAATTGCATGTTGACCAATCTGTGCATTGTGTATTATTGACGGGTGATGATGAACCATCGTTAACTTTGCAAACTAGTGTGCCGCATGTATGGCATGAAGAATTTACATAATTACATTCTGATGGAGGGGCTGCACAATCGATACAAGTGTTGATTGGTGGTGTCGAGCAAACTAGTGTGCCGCATGTCTGACATGAAGAATTTATAAAATTACATTCTGGAGGGACTGTACACTTAACACACATCGTTACTGGTGGCGTTGATAATGTTACAGTATTTGAGTTTAATGTAACTGCTGTTTGAGCGAATGCTCTTCCGTTCAATGTTGCGCCGGTGTTTAGAACAATTGCTGTCTTGTCAAGAATGATCCCTTTGAAATCTGACGTGGTCCCAAGTGTGGTTTTTCCAGCGACCTGCCAGAATACGTTTTCTGCTTGTGCGCCACCTGTTAAGGTGATTACTGCACCGTTGCCGACAGTGAGGTCTTGTGCGATTTGGAAAATCCAAACGTCATTTACGTCATTTGCGTTTCCTGATAACGTGACTCCTTTTGGTATTGAAACGCTAGTGCTCCATTTGTAAAGTCCGGGAGCGAGTGTCATTCCGTCAATGTTTCCTGCGCCAAGTTCTGTTACAGTAGGATTTGTTCGTCCTGCAGCGTCGGTATATGCGGTTTGCATATCACTTATAGCTGTAGTCATTGTAGTAGGGGTAGGTAGTGCATAATCTGCAGCATATACTTTTCCTGCTACTAGAGGTGATGTTGCGAATCGATTAGAAGAATCCACAATTAATCCAAATCCCGTGATAGCAGTACTATCAATCGGACTCACCCCAATATCCCCAAGTATCGAAGTGGTGCCAGTAGTTGAAATGCCTGATTTTGCAAGAATGGTAAAACCACCTGCGCTTCCAAGATAGACGCTTCCAAGATTGACTGTTTGTTGTGCTGCACTAACGCTAAATATCATAAGAGTGAAAAGCATAATATATACAAAAATATTTGATAAAATTTTATTTTGTTTCATTTTTAGTTCTTCTTTTACAAACGTAATAATGTTTGATAATATTTTTTTATTCTATCCGCACTTTATTGTGCGACTCCGCATGATGGGCATACCAATGATAACCCTACCATCTTGACCTCGTCTATTGAGTTTCCGCAGTGCTTGCATATAATTGCCGTATCAACTGAATCCCGCACCGAATTTTTTGAGTCGTCTTGTAGTTTTCCACACGATGGACATACTCCTACCAATTTGGCATTAGCTATTGGCTTTTTGCAGTGTTTACATATAATGCTACTAAGTTCATGATCATGACCAACTAAAGGTTCGGAACTAACTAAGACTTTTACATCTTCTACTATCTTATTACCTTCTAAAGGTTTAGGACCAACTAAAATTTGTATACTTTCCATTTTTGCGTTATTATTTTTTTTGTGCATGTGTGATAAACTGATGTTTTAATATTCTTATTTGGAGAAATTTAACGGAAAAAAACCGTCAAATGAAAATCTCATGTTACTATCCTACGAACCAAGTATGCTATGAGACTTCGAGCTTGTAAAAGTTCCCCAAGTATAGAAAAGATAGTTAAGTATTAGATGGCTTGGTAGAGATACTCAACAAATAAGAGGTTATTGGTTGAGATATCAGAAATTATTCAAGCACAGTCCACGTCGTGCAAAAGAAATGTCCTAAATTTCTTACACTTTAGGAGTAAAAGCTCTATGGGCTTTAACCCGTAATTTTTTGATGCTCACTTTTTTTTGCCGATAGGGAATAACTCGTATGTAGAAATATCTCTCTTATCTATTATCTCGTTTAAGAGACCGATGGGATTTTGTGTAATAATCTTATCCACTGAGAATGTGTATACTTCTTTTATTTCAATATCGTTGTGGTATTTTGTCTGGATTTGGGCAAGATACTGTTCCTTTTGCGCTGTATCTCTAAATCCAATCAACAGAATATGCGACGCTTGCGCGTCAGCAACTCTATATGCTGAGATTATATATGGAATTTTTGAAATACGCTCAGAAATTGATGCATCAGTGTATTTATCCCATACGTCGGCTTTAAAACGTATAACGAGTAGTGCTAAGGCTTGAATACCAATTTTCTTAAAATCTATTATTGGGGTATATCCGGTAATTATTCCTAATCGCTCAAGCTTCTCTCGTATCTTAAAGACTGCCTGCGGAGAAATTCCAATTTCAGTAGCAATTTTGCTGTCAATAATTCTAGAATGGTCTATAATCTTCCTAAGGACTTCCTTATCGTTTTCCGTGAGCTTTGGAGAATCTGGATTTGCTTTAAGCATGAGAGCAGAAAAGACCCGCCAAATTATAAAGTTTCCCTAAACCACTCCCTAAGCAGATACTAATCAGTTTTTTTGAGAATCACTTTTTTTATCAATAGGAAATAATTCATAATCAGAAAAATCATTCTTATCTATTATCTCGTGTAAGAGGCTAATCGGATTCTGAATTATAATCTGATCCACTGAAAAAGAATATACTTCTTTTATCTCGATTTCATTCGCATATCTAGTTTGCATCTGAGAAATAAACTGTTCTTTTTGTAATGTATCTCTAAATCCTATTAGTAGGACGTGTGATGCTTTCGCGTCGGAGATTCTATACGCTGAAATTACATATGGGATTTTTGAAATGCGTTCAGAAACTTCAAAATCTTTATAGTTATTCCAGACTTCAGATCTAACGCGGATGACAACTATCGCTAAGGCGTGGATACCTATTTTTTTAAAATCTATTATTGGCATGTATCCTTGTACGATTCCCAGTTGTTCAAGCTTTTCCCGTATCTTAAAAACGGCCTGCGGAGAGATGCCGATATTCTCAGCAATTTTACTATCCGGGATTTTAGAATGCTCTATAATCTCTCGTAAAACGTCCTTGTCATGTTCCGTCAATTTTGGAGAATCCGGATCTACTTTAAGCATGAAATTAAGGAAGCTTTTAAATATAAAAAGTTTACTAAAAAAACCTTATTAAACAGGCGATTGATTGATGTAAGGTATATAATAATTGCTATGACATATCTTCACTCGATATAGAATTCGTGCATCATCTCGATGAATGTCGCTATGCTCCACGTCTGACAGAAGCATCCGCCAGATCTGAAGTGGCCGCTAGAAGATAGTTCAGAGGCGTAGCCTGAAAAGCCGTTGAAAAGTATATCCTCTGACGAGGAGTTCAGTATCTTTGTAATATGACTC
This sequence comes from uncultured Methanosarcinales archaeon, assembly GCA_964522135.1. Classification (GTDB taxonomy): domain Archaea; phylum Nanobdellota; class Nanobdellia; order Woesearchaeales; family UBA9642; genus UBA9642. The sequence continues at coordinate 10,053 of CAZFVG010000010.1, forward strand.
GAATATTTTTCCTTGTTCAGGCGGTACATGGATATCGCGGCAATATTGTTCACAAAGAACCATGAATCCCCTCTATGATAACTCCTATTGTTTATTCCTGTGTAATGTTCTTGATAGAGCGTGTTGTTCTTATCAATAGTACTTAACCCGCCACCTGCGATAGAGCCTAATTCCCAATCACACCATAATTTTGGTAGTACATGATCGAATGCTGATTCCCACTCTACAGGTTCTAGAAGTTCAGGATAGATGTAATACGCAAGGAAAATGTTCGGCCTTGCAACGTCATGCATCTCACAATCATAGCCGTCATTCAACACCTTCTTACCAGAAGACTCGACAAAGAATCTTTCTTTCACAAGTTTTCTGAAGTCATGTTCCATTTTAGAGTATTTCTCGCTGCCAAGCTTGATCAACTGGTTATCTTTCTTGACAAATTTATTCGATAGGTAGTTGTCAAGCCTGTTCATGAACCTTAACATGGATAAGAATAATGATTGTATCTCGATCCTTGCACCAGACCGAAAATCTCTGTCGTAGGCGTCGCCTGAGAAATGGGTATCCATCCACGTCTCAAGATTAGCGTTTGTTATAAGACCGTCTTTGCTATGATTTTGGAGTATCAACTTTATGGATGATTCCAGCTTTTCTCTTATCTTCTGGATATCGTATAAAGTGAAATACATGTCGAAATTATCTCTCTTCTCACATAGGTCCAGAAAATCACTAAGCCTCTTGAATAACCATCCTATACCATCGGCATTCCCAAGGGTTGATTCAGGATACCTATTCGGCAGCCTTCCATCAGGCATTATCTTATCAAGATATTTCAGAAGTTGGTCTTTAGTATAATTGTAACGATGCTCCAATAAAAGAGAATGCGAAGATATCAATTCATCTCTTGCCCAATATTGGTAGAACCATGGCAATCCGGCCCATAGCCCTCGGTGATGGACCCCTTCAAAAGATAAGCTCGTCGATAATCCTTCTATCGCATGGATACAACTCACATATGCAAACGCTCTTTCATTCCCTATTTCCTTACCGATATTATTCTTTAAAGTAAGGACGTTATCTATATAACGTGTTGATAGTTTATCAGACTGCTCTTCATCTATATCACCAACTTTTTTTATCGCTTCATCCCTATCCTCAGAAAAGGCAAACATGAGCGATATATTTTTTCTGCATTCGATTTTCAGAGCGCGATACACGTAGAACTCTGAGCGAGAACCTCTTGAGGCATCATAATTGTAATACCTCTTTATCCATGCGTCTGGGGATGAATAATTTTTAGCGCCCTTAATGGCAAGATAATATTTCTTTTCTACAACAGAAAGAGTATTATCCGTATATTTCGAATATTCAACGACAATCGTATCTGAAGATTCAACATTCGATATACGATAAATTCTTCCAGTATCATCATAATCGTTTATCTCCCTGAAATCTAAATCGATTATTATCTGCCCATTATAAGAAGAGGCGGAGTATATCAGACCATCGCGGACAAGACTAAAACGTTCTGTACTCACAGAATATTTTCTCTCTACACTCGTAAAATTATTCACGAGCTCTTTAGGCAAACCATCTTTAGGCGAGGCATCGATGCTGATATTATCTATCACCTTATACATGGAATATTCGTTCCCTTTAGATATCACGTGAGCCCACCCATAATAATTGCTTATCTGCTCTTGAGAATTAGCGGCAAGGGCAAGATAATGTCCGCGCCTATCTAATAAGAATAGTGAATTGTTCCTTTCCAAAGTGTTCTGGATGTTTCTACTTATCTTCGTTTTTTTTATCCTGTGAGTTATAAGCATTATTCCTCTCCACGATAAAATCTTGCAGCCATCTCTGGGCTTATATTATTTATCACGGCCTCTGTTCCATACTCGAAACCCCCAGGTATTATTATACGTGGCGTTATCTCTATATGAAAGTGCAGGCTAGATGGAATGTTGCTTTTCACATATTCCTCCGGAGAATTATGTATATAATAATTATATGAGCAATTCAACTCTTTCAGCCTTGACACTACCTGTTTCATAATAGCGGACAGGTCCATAAGTTCGTAGTCATTCAACTGGGTTATAGAAGCATAATGTTTTTTCGGGAATATCCATATCTCATAGTTAAATCGTGACGCGTACGGTGCAAATGCCACGAAGTTACTGTTCTCAAAGCATCTCCTGAAAGAATTTTTCTCTATAGCAACTATTTCGCAATAAGGACATGAGTCATAGCTTTTGCTTACAAGTATCTTCTCCTGCACCAATGTAGGAACGTGATTCAGGGCGACAACCTGCGAATGCGTATGTTTTACCGACGTGCCGGCGTCCTTGCCATAATTCTTGAATATCAATACGTACTGTATATGCTCTTTCGCAGAAAGCTCAGTTATCCTGTTACGGTATACGTTCAGCAAATCTTTTATCTCAGCCTCTGAGAAATCATATAATTGCTTATCGTGATCGTTCGTCTCTGCGATGACTTCGTGATATCCGTATGCATCTGAGAATGTGAAATATTTATTATCTGTATGCAGATAATATTTTCCTATAGGTTCTAGTGCCGGAAATTTATTGTCGAACCAGCGTAATTTCCAAGGATTACCAAACCTTCCTTTCTCTTTTGTGGTAAGATATTCATTGCCCGGACAGAAGAAGCACTTCTCTTTCCCGTCGTGGTCTGAAGACGGATGGATGTCTTGATTGAATGTGTTCGGTCTCAATCCTCTTACCACTGAAACTACGACATATCTATTCAATATATAGTCTTTGCGCAATTCCATACTAATCTCGAATCTTATTTATACATCAATTGGCTTTCGAAGCGGCAAGGTTTTTCAATGCCGTATTATGTGCCAATATATAATTCTCAACGAATATCTTCCAATCAGCCATAGAAGATACCTGCTTGGCATTCAGTTTTGAATCGACCCTCTCCTGCTGAGTATTCCTTAAAAATGAATATAATATATTCGCGAACTCTTCTACGACATGATCCTCGCCAACGTTAAGTCTCTGGAGAACATACACGCCATCCTTCTTCACGTTGTGAGTGGTGAGGAACCTTCCAAACCCGCTCAGATCAGTCGTTAAGGCTGGAACCCCTAGAGCCATGCTCTCAAGAGGGGTATATCCCCAAGGCTCATAATAACTCGGGAAGAGCCCCATATGACATCCTACTATAGCGTCGTAATATGACAGGTCCACAAGACCATCACTCCCATCGAGATATACCGGATGTATTATCACTTTTACAGAATCCTCTTTCCTATTTAGAAGACCATTGTCTCTGAAGGCGCCTACGAGAGGATTATTTATTTCGTCTATATTATGAGTAGAAAGCGGCGGATTGCCCTTTCTCTCGAATGCAATTAAGTCTCTTTTAAGATGAGATAAGAAAGATTCATCTAATATATCCTGCTCCGGATGATCCTTCTTTATGATCACGTCGTATATCAGCCGCGTTATTATGTCGGGACCATTCGTATTCACGTAATTTTTTATATGCATATAGTAATTTTTATTCTCAAGTACCTCGAGTTTTATCCCGTGCTGTTCCATTGGCACCCAGAATATTACAGTAGCTGTGCGGGTCACATCTCCCTGATATTTCTTGAGCATGTCGTTTAATTTCCCGAGCGCTTTTATTATTAGGTCATAGCCCTTATTATGATACTCAAACCTTCCTATAGTGAAGAATATAAGATTTTTTTCCATGTCGAAAGTATAATACGGGAAAAAGTAATAAGTCAGGAACTCTCTTATCTTCTCACGCGATATCCTGTGTTTTATCGATATATCCTCAAAACTTGGGAAACGCTCTATATCAAGCCCGTTATATACTAAAACGTCTGGCTTTCTACCTAAGAATTTTTCAGCCTCAAGCCCTGTTATCTCAGAGACTGTCGTGAAAGCATTGGAATTTATGGCCGCCGCCTTTTCCGTCAGGTGCTTGGACTCTATATTGAACCTGTAAGCCTCAGTGAGCGGATTTATGGTATTAAGCGAGTGGTATAAATCTATATTATTTCCGGACAATGTTCTTCCGAGTATTGTCGCATGTGTCGTGAATACCGTTGCGATGTTCTTGCAATTCTTCTTCAGATACAAGAGCCCGAAACCAGATAGCCATTCATGAAACTGTGCAACAATCTTTTTACCGGATAAGGATCTCTGGCTCAATCGTTCTATAAGCTTTCCCACACAATATGACCATAGTGATGGCTCCTCGAAATCCCAGTATCCCCTAAGCGAATCTATCTTGAAATCGTTCCAGTACTCCTCTTTTATCGAATTTTTCTGACCGACTATTCCCATAAATTCTATGAGTATAACGTTCGGTTTTGCTTTTACCTCTTCCCATATTCCATAATGGCATTTTATCCCTTCAGATTCCAGCTCCTGAAATGCCCTTCTGAAATTTTCTGGTACAGGCCTTGAAGAAAATTCTATTCTCGCATTCTGGTCAAAATATGGCCCTATAAGAAAATAATTTGGGTAATGATCCATCATGTCCTGAGCTTTAGAGGAGAGAACAGTGTATATTCCTCCAACTTTATTACATACTTCCCATGATGTTTCAAACAGGTAATCAGCTTCGACGTTTATCATTTTTTTGACGTATGTTATCGTGAAATCACTTGTTGTTTACTACTCGTTTTTGCATTTTAGCGATTGCATTAATTTTTATTAATAATCATTACATAAACAGTTTATAGACTAATAAACCTACTATCAGTGCAATCAATAGGATGTACAATGCTATCCATAATGCGTTTTCTGTATCACTAGATTGTTCCTCTGATTCTTTTACATGTGCTACCTTAGAGCCGTGTCTCGACTCTTTTGCCTCAGTATGGTGATGAGGTTCCTTATGACCAGTCGCATGTATGATTTCCTGCCTTTCATGTTTTTCATTTTTTATTTCAGTAACCTTTGCCGTATCGGACGCTAGCTCTGAAAGTTTATTTTCGACATGGACTATCGGAGTATTTTCATTATCGATCTTCCTTCTCTTGAATATCTTAAAGAATATATTTTCTGCCTTCCTATGTTCTTTTCGCTCTTTTTCAGTCTCTAAAGCAGAATGCTTTTGTATCGTGTCGTTTGTTATGAGCTTTACGGGCTCTTTTGTCTTCTCATTCGCTAATTCTAGATGTCTCTTGGAAAGTCGCACTATGGAATCCTGCACCTCAAGTTCACTTATCCTATTTCTCATAAGATACAATGTGCCAGCCTTCGAATGCTCCATCCTCATCCTTTCTGCGAGATTCTTATCCAATAGGATAAACTCTATCCAATTCGAGAAATCGTTCTTGGTTGTATTGACAAATTCTGAAAATTGCTCATCAGACAGCGATGCTATTTTTTCAACTAGCTGAGCGATGTTTCTTGTCCTGCTGCCATCATGGAATACAAATTCCTTATCAGACGGAGCATTTATCAATTTCCCACCTCTTATTATACAGTCGAACAATAAGCCTGAAGGGCTTACGGTTGTTTTTTATTTAATTTTTCAAGCTTTTCAAACATATTCTTATACAATTCCAGTCCCATTTCCATACGGTTATGGATGTTCTGCATCCTCTTCGCCAGATCCTGTTCGTTGAATACGTCTTTTACCCATGTCGCAAAGTCGTTCCTCTGCTCATTTACGTGATAAAAGAACACATCATCGCTGACAATCCGTAGTATATCTGCGAGTTCCTTGAAGTTCTTGACTTGCTTTCCGTCACACATGACGAAATATTTCTCAGGAGTTATCTCTACAAACAACGTATGCTTTTTAGTCTTGGCTTTAGAAGATTTTTCCGGCTTATTCTCTGCGGTTGTTGCAACAGATTTTTTCAAAATCTCACCTCTTATACATATAATTTTCTGAATATCAAGTTAATTTCTATCTCTTGAACAGTTACTTTTTATTATCTCTCAAACTGTATTCAATTTTTCCATCCACTGACCAATTCGGCTGGCCTTTCAGTAGGTCTGTGTCTCTTGCCTGAATTGTCATGCGAAAAACTATCCTTCAATTCCATTACAATGCTCTTTTCCTGTATAAGCTTCTTCATCCTCAGTATTATGTCATTCAGTATGTTCATAAAATTTATGTAGGATTCATACGGACTGTCATATGGATTGAAATATTTATGTACATCTCCGTCATTGAAGTATTTCGTGCACATGTAATAAAAGTGATCGCTTGTTGTCAACCTTCTCCAATCTTCAGTCAATGGATGATTGTTCAACTCCTTTATGGTATTTTCAAGTGCGTATAGTTCAGCGAGCGCCGAATTCTGCATGTTATTTCCTATCCATGCGCTAAGGTCTCTTTCTATATCAGCCCATGACACAAAATTATGTATATCAAGTTCTGCGACAGGCTCGTAAGTCGCTAATTCTGATGGGTGGATGAATTTAGTGTGATGATTTTTCATCAATTCTCCTGGCAGATGACTCAAGAAATTGAATATCCCTGTATCCTCCCATTGATGCTCGCCAAAGGTCTCATAATCCATGAAAAGATTTATTGAATGCTCGGCATGCTGATTTATCCACTGAGCATATTTCTCTGCAGTGAGAGGGAATTCCTTCCATGATTTCTGCCCGAACCTGAACGCTATATCATCACTGAGTTTGTAATTCTTGAGAAGCAATCTAAGATTCTTCGTAGTTTTTGCCTTGTATACATAGTTAGGGCTTCTCCAACCGAGTATATGATCAGCGCCCTCTGCAAGTATCGCTTTGTATCCGAGCTGCTCTATGAAATTTGCAAGTTCATTATTGAATATTAGTTCAGTATTCCTGAATACGACAGGCTCCTGATTGAATAGCTCTTTTATCTTCCTTCGATGCAATTCCACCTGCTCCTTGAATTCCTGTTTGGAATAAAGGTACGAGAGTGAGTGATAATACGTCTCTGATAAGAATTCTACACATCCAGTATCGGCGAGTTTCTTGAAAGATTCAAGGACCTCAGGTGCATATTTCTCAAACTGCTCGAGGGCGACGCCGGTTATAGAGTAAGCTATCTTAAATTTCCTGTCTGAATGTTTGTAACGGTTTATCAATTCTAGCATGACGTTGTTTGTCGGGATATAACATTTCTTGGCCACCTTCTGCATGACCTCACGATTCTTGTTCTCGTCAAAATAATCTGAGTTGTAGCCTATATTGAACACAGAGTACTTTCTCATCCTATATGGCTGATGGACCTGGAAATAAAAACATATATTTGGCATCTAATTCACCTTGTACATTTCAAAATTACCTTTCAACTTTACGATTTTCATAAATCATTGACTATAAACATAAATCTTATCGAATCATGAA
>CAZFVG010000011.1:0-16719 GCA_964522135.1 uncultured Methanosarcinales archaeon
CTTGTGACGATGGGATAAAGTTTAAATATTCTATATCTTAAATGATATTATTGTATGGGGGTATTAATATGACTATAAGAGATATGGAAGGGACAGTAGATGATAAGATTCCAGTAAAAACAATCTTAGTAAGCGTAACTGACAAGAGAGGACTTGACGAATTAATCCCGGGATTACTCGAGTTAGAACCTGACATGCTAATAATATCCACAGGAGGCACATATACTACACTAAAAGAAATTCTAGGAACAAACCATTCACACAACCTCACAGATGTTGCAACATACACTGGATTTCCAGAAATGCAAGGAGGACTAGTAAAAACACTCCACCCAAAAATCTATGCAGGAATACTAGCCGAAAGAAACAATAAAGAACACCAAAGATATCTCGCTGAAGAACTTAACGGCGCAAAATACATAGATATGGTAATAGTCAACCTATACCCATTCCAAAACATGATAGCAACACCAGGAGTAACATTCGAAAAAGCACGCGGCAATATAGACATAGGAGGGCCAGCAATGCTCAGAGCAGCAGCAAAAAACTTCATGAGCTGCGCAGCAATACGAGACCCAGTAGACTACATAAGCATTCTAGACCATATACGCAGAAATGAAGGATCAACAACATTCGCACAACGATTAGACCTTGCAAGAAAAGTATTCACGACAACATCAGGATACGACGCAGCAATAGCAGAACACATAAGCTACAAGATAGCAACATCATACGACAACATAGTAAACGAATACAAATTCAGCAAACCATAGATAAACTTTAAAAAGTAGGTATACTTAAAGATACCATATCGGGGTGGTTCCGATGGAAGATCATCTGATCAGTTGCCCAAAATGCGGCTGTAACGTAAAAGAAAAAGTAGTAACCGACGACAATTCAACATTATTAAGTAGACTATTCGGCGAAGACGGATGGCACAAAGAATACAAATGCCGCGCATGCGAATGGACAAGCAGAACACTAAACACACGAGAACTAAACAAACACACAACAACACAACACATGCACGGAACAACATAAATCAGTAATAAATCATCCTGTATCCATGGCACTTGTTTAAGTAAAATTTAAATAACAAGTAACTTAGAGTATACTATTGTCGGGGGCTAAAAATGAAAAATACTCTTTTAATAATAGGAATTGTTCTGTTAATAGTAGGCGTAATAGGTGGCGTCGAATATAATAGTAAAAATGTCGGATGTACTAGCACGATGGGGCAGATAGGACAATTTCTTAGTCAACAAAATACCCAGAATTGTTCAACATATCAAAGCATGATGTATGTAAGCATTGCCGTGGCATTGATTGGATTAGTGTTAGTTATTATCGGGGCGACTGGGAAGAAATAAATTTAGATATTTTTTCCATTCAAAATGTTTTGAAGGCTCAAATGAGATACATACTATGCCTTGCTTTGCTAAGTATATTGCTCCTAAGTGCGTGTAGCTATAATCTATCCACAACTTCGGACAATAATGCAACCGTTAATATAAGGGAGGGCAGTAACAATTATAGTAATCAGAGAGGAAACGTTCCTATAAGAGAAGGTAGCAATAATTATAGTAATGATAGGGGAAGTGTTCCAATTAGAGAAGGAAGTAATAATGCTAATACACAAAGAGGATATGTTCCGATGCGACACGGCAGTAATTGATAATTAGTTTCCTAAAAAAATTAAATAACGCTAATCTTTCTTAAATATAAAATTATAAATTCCAAAAAGTGTGAGAAGGAGTGCAGACAATATAACGGTACTTGTTGTTATTAGAGCAAATTTATCCCATAGAGGATATTCTGCTTTCATTGTTATTTGTGGTTCGAATCGTATGTCTTCAGTGTCATTATAGACTGAATTAGGTATAAAGAAATTTATCAAGTCTATAGAATTATTAGGAGGATGTTCTAAACGAATTCTCATAAAGCCTATAACATTTCTCCCATCAGGTAAATCTACTGTCTCGATACTTATAAGTTGCATATTTTGCTGAGTATTTATGCCAACTATGCCCATATTATTTTTTACATATGTATCTCCTAATTGTTTAGTTATATTCAGAGTTATGTTATAACTTAATCTAAAAGAAAAATTGGCATCAGAATCGATGGAGGGACATTTTCTAGAGTGAATTCTTAGACTAATGCTCTCGTTTTTTGTTATTATATTTACATCATCTATAGAATCAGACTTATTATTAGAGTAGATTATCCTTGAATCTCCGCGATAGATACATATTTGATAACGTCCAAGATTAAATGGTATAGAAAATAATTTGTGTATGTTATTCTCAATAGAAGGTGCATTTATTTTTTGAAAATCGGGGTAAAATATTACTTCTGTTCCGACAATTTGTTGTCTTATAGGTATATTTCTATCTGAAAATATGAACAACGATACCGTCAAAGGAATTATTATAACAATAAATATCTTAAAGAATTTATTTTTCCATAAACCAATAAAAGATTTCTTTATATTAGTCATTTCTGTTCCCCAAAATCATAAGTGTGCGTGCCCACAGGTGGATGTTACCAATATGATAAGGTTTGTCCTGGGTTTCCCTCCTCTCCGTTTCCCTCAAAGCACCAATCCCTTAGCTTAGGACTGCTCCATTCCTGTTCTGATCCATTTCGTTATGGAATCAGTCAATGAGGACAGAGTATCGACAGTACGTCCAGGGCCTTATCATACGGATAAACCGCCCTGCAGGCTTCGACCCCATCTAAAGTCCGTTTATGGTAACAGGCAAGGACTAACTGCCCAGTCTAGCACAGTATTAGGGAATAAAACTTTATTTATAAAGTTAATACTTCAATATCTAGAGTGTTTTAAAGGGTAATTATTTTCCATATAGTAAATAATTATGTTCTCGTCGAGAAATATTTTAGTGTTTAGAGAATAAATCTAACGGTTAATTCTGGCTTTACTCTAGCCCTACGATTTTCAATTTTTAACCATTTTTTTCTCGTCTATTCTTTAGTCGATTAGGGATAGCTTTTTCACGTATTTTGTGCTTAAATCACTGTAGGATAAGGCCTGTTTTTGACCTAATATAATACTTTTATTTTGGCCGGATTCTAGCCGAATTTTTTATGATTTTTACGCATTTTTTTGTCGTCTATTTTTTAGTCGGATTCGGCCGAGTTTTTCTCTGATTTTGTGTGTGAATTGTTGTATAATCCGGCTCGATTTTCACATAGTATTGTATCTGTGTTTGTTTGAAGATTGTTTAGTGATAAATAATATTTATAAAGTTAGTATACTTTCTATACTTAAGGTGATGGCATGAAATCTATATACAAACCTTATGGTGTTTCTAAGACTAGTTTTTGGATAGGGATGGTTCTTACTGTTCTTGCGATATTATTCTTATTATTCGACAGCATAACAAAACTTTTGATGCTCGGTTTTGTCGTTCAGGCGTCAGCACAAGCAGGCATAACGGCGAGTGAGGTGTTCTGGATAGGATTTATCTTGATGGTATGCATTATATTATATCTAATTCCTAAGACGAGTATATTTGGCTCTGTTCTAATGACTGGATACCTCGGAGGAGCTGTAGTATCGATATTACTGTCAAAGAGCCCGGTAGCATTCACAATATTTCCGATAGTTGTTGGAGTATTTATCTGGGGTGGATTATTCTTGAGAGATAAAGAATTACAAAGCGTTTTTCCATGGAGAAAATGAAGGGCATAACACCGTTTTTATGGTTTGATAATAATGCTGCGGAAGCGGTCGATTATTATAGTAAAATATTCAAGAATTTAAAGACAATAAATACTAGTCGTGGTCCTGATGGGAAAGTTTTTACTGTATCGTTCAAGTTAGAGAATCTTGATTTAACGGCGCTTAACGGTGGGCCAGTATTCAAGTTCACGCAAGCAATATCATTCTTTGTAGCATGCAAAACCAGAAAAGAACTTGATGCTATATGGGATAAGTTATCCGTAGAAGGAAAAGTTCTCATGAAACTTGACAAATACCCATTCAGTGAAAGGTACGGATGGGTGCAGGATAAGTATGGATTGACGTGGCAACTAATACTAAATAATAACAGTCAGAAGATTACTCCAATACTATTATTTGCTGACACTCAACGCGGTAATGCTGGTAGTGCAATAAAATTGTATACGTCAATATTCAAGGACTCAAAGATAGACACGATGATAAAATATACCCAAAACGACATGGACAAAGGCAATGTCATGCATTCATCATTCAAACTACGCGGTCAAGGATTTATGGCAATGGACAGCCATAATGATGCCAAGATAAATTTTAATGAGGCAGTATCATTCGTCGTCCACTGCGAAAACGAAAAAGAAGTAGACTATTATTGGGAAAAACTTTCTAAAGGGGGAAAAACAAGCCAATGCGGATGGCTCAAAGATAAGTACGGCGTATCATGGCAAATATTCCCAACAATACTAGGAAAAATGTTAGCAGATAAGAAAAAATCTAAGAAAGTAATGGATGCAGTAATGAAGATGACAAAACTTGACATAAAAACATTACAGAAGGCATACAAATGAGAAAAATAATCGTACTATCATTCATCACGCTCGACGGTGTGATGCAAGCCCCTGGAGGTCCTCAAGAGGACACTGGCGGGAACTTCAAATATGGTGGATGGTCAGTTCCATACTTTGACGAATTTTCAGGCAATGTTATGGGAGAACAGATGAAAGGCCCGGCTGAACTTCTTCTTGGAAGAAAGACATTTGAGATATTCGCAGGATACTGGCCCGATCATGCAGACGGGTGGCCTGGAGTAAACGATATGACAAAATATGTTGTATCCAATACAGAAACTAAGCATGAATGGAGCAATACAGTATTCATAGGTGGAGATGTCGTAAAGAAGATTACGGAATTAAAAAAAGAACATGGTCCTGATCTGCAGGTGCACGGGAGCGGGAAGATGATACAAACACTTTTGAAACATGATCTTGTTGATGAACTTTGGCTCAAAATATTTCCACTAACTCTCGGGACAGGCAAAAAATTGTTTGCAGAGGGCACAATCCCTGCAGCATTCAAGCTTGAGAAATCAAGCGTATCACCTCTCGGAGTGATCTTCGCGAATTATAAAAGAGAAGGGGACGTTAAGATAGGATCATTTTAAGATAATACACTATGAACAAACCACAAGATGTTGACGAATATGTAAGAAGAGCTCCGAAAAATGTACAGGGCAAGCTTTGGGAGATGCGCGCAGCTATCAGAAGCGCTGTGCCTAAGGCTAATGAGAGTATAAGTTATGGAATGCCATATTATGGATATAATGGACGATTAGCATATTTTGCTATTTTTAAGAATCATATTGGATTGTATATACCACCTCCAATCATCAAAGAACATAAGAGAGAATTAAAGGCTTATGTGACGGCGAAATCTACGGTCCAATTCCCTATTGACAAGAAACTTCCAATAGCGCTGATAAAAAAGCTCGTCAAATCAAAAATGAAAAAGAATGAAGAGAAGAAAATCAAACGTTTTTAAAACTAGTCGTGTTACGGATATTATGTTCGATTGGTTTGTAACCGTTTATTATTTCCCTTGCTGCGTTGTACATTATCTCAAGTGCGACAAATTTTGTTAGGTCATCCCCAGATACATCATCTCTGTGTAGGATGCGTGAATTTCCGTCTGCAGATATTATTACGACTTCTTCTAATGATTGGTGCCTTCGTACATATATTGGATCGGCATCTTTTAGGTCGCGCATTATTATTTTCTCATCGCCGATGATTGTTTCAAGTTCGTTATATTTATGAAATGGGTCGTAGAGGTGGAATTCCCCGTCTCTATAGATAAAGGATGTGTCTTCGACATTTCTAATGTAAGGAACTCCGTTGCTGACATAGCAGTAAGTTGCTACAGCAATAGCGCCAAGAACCTTTGCAAATCCGTTCAATATCTTACCCATCAGGGCAAAATCATGCATGCATTTAAAAACATATTTGAATAACCACTATAAAGTGACTACCGCCGAAAGATTTTTAAATAGTATATTTCTTGCGATATAATGGATGAGTATGAACTCGGCATAGTATGTGATGAAGAAGGCGCGACAGTAAGTTATAAGAGTATTGTTAGCGTACTGTCAAAGCTGCAGCGTACACAGAATATACAGCAGTTAAAAAGGGAAATAGTAAATTATCACAACACGTTCTACGATGATGATATAATGGACCATAATGATGTAGATTCCGATATAACAGAGATATTTGATTTCTTGTCAGGACTTGCCGATCACTACAAAAAGGGCAGAACGCTTGATGAGGCGTTAAGGTTTGAAACTTTGATAGGAGAAGTAACAGAAGGCCCCATAAGAGCATTTTATAGGAACACTACAGGATATCATCCAAAAAACAGGCAGGATACAGTGGATGCCTATCCAGAAAGAATAGAATTTAAGAGCCAAAATTTTACATTGATAATGGATTATTTCATAAAACAAAATTCTAGTCAACCAGAACATTTCAGGCCAAAATTATGGGATAAAATCTCAAGGAGAAAAGTAACATGATAGCAGACCATAAAGTCAACATACTCGGGGAAGAGAATGGATTGGAATTAGATGTGAATGAAGCATACGTAGAATTATTCAGGTTCAAGACTATCGGAGACACAGCGGGCCTTCATAACTACATCAACGGATATGTAAGATCAGAGGTAAATAGAAAAGTAGACACAAAAGACCATCCGTACAGCATTACCAAAGACGTCTTAAATTCTTTCGATGCATTCTGCGCAGCGGCTGATTATTATGTTAAAGATAGTGTCAAGATAGATCGTTTCAAGGGAAACGAAGAGGTCTTAAAGCAGAGAAAACAATTAACACATAACGCTCTCCAAGTCGGAAGGATGATATTCAAACATATGAAACCTGTAGAAGGCGGAATAAGAGAATTTTACGAAGGAGCAATGAATCACCATCCCGATATGGCAGATGAATACGTGAATAGTATAACATCACATTGATGATAAGGCGCAAAATTAATAAATTTCAAGATATAAGATTTTTCTATGGGGCATTCTCAGATAACATTTCTAGGAACGGTCGGCGACATCTTGGAGATAAAGCACAACAGGACTGGCGCAGGGATAATCCTTGATGTAGACGGAACGCAAATCCTGATAGATCCAGGGATAGGCACTATAGTTCGCGCGTCTCAGGCGAATATTGAACTCAAGAAGACTAAGATAATCCTATGCAGCTCATCAGAATTATCACGGACAAACGATCTTGACGCATCGATAGAATTCACAGACAAAGACATACACTTAGTATGCCCAAAAGGCACTGGAATAAGACCCGAATACCAAAAGCATCTCAAGACGGTATTAGTCGATGAGGACAAATCGACGCACATAAAAAATATCGACATAGACGCATACTTCTACGAGAACTCACTATCGTTCAAATTGACAACGCCAAGATTTGTACTAGGATATATAACAAAGGCAAAACACTCCAAAGCATTAATTGAAAAGTTCAACGACACAAACATATTCATAATCAACCTTTACAACGCAAAAAAAGAGAAAAACGATTACCTCGCGCCAGAAGAGATACGCGACATAATAAAAGAAGTAAATCCAGAACTTGTCATACTGAACGGTTTCAGCAAAAAAGCACTTGAGGCAGATCCTCTGGATATCTCAAGAAAGATGAAACTAGGATTAAACACTAAAACACAGATAATCCCTGCAAAAGAACTAATGACGATAAATCCAGACGCGTACAACGTAGTTCTCAAACAGAAGAAACTGAAAGGATTCCTAGGTGAATAGCATGAGTCTGAGATATATAGCTTCGTTGGAAAGTAGGATTAGACCAGAAAATACAGTTAGTCTCAAAGAACTTCTTGGTGATGATCCTGAAACAGTACAGGACTATGAATATATAAGAAATCTCGTACAGGTAAATCTCTTTTCAAGATTCGAGCAGAGAAAAAAATATGCTATGAACAAGCTATATAAATATTTCAGTCCGTGGATAAAAATATGTACAATCACCGATAAAGAATTATTGTACGCTTACTTATCTGTAACAAAAGATAGAAATGCGTTCCTCCTTATTGGGACTTATGACGCTAATAGACCTGCCCTCGAAGAACTTCCATCTGAAGAAGAGAAAAAGAAATGGCCTAAAAAATAATTCTAAAGT
This sequence comes from uncultured Methanosarcinales archaeon, assembly GCA_964522135.1. Taxonomy (GTDB): domain Archaea; phylum Nanobdellota; class Nanobdellia; order Woesearchaeales; family UBA9642; genus UBA9642. Next base: position 8,196 of record CAZFVG010000011.1, read on the forward strand.
ATTCCTATCAATAGTATTATGGCCCATCCTATCAGGCATCCTGCCGTGACAAATGGCATTGCTGGATAGAACTTATCTTTCTTTGCGAACATGAACAATAATCCTAGCGCTATCGTTGTTGTTAGTGTGATTATTGACGCGTGCAGGAATGCTGAGGATTTTGACATTCCTTCGAGCAAGAGTCCATTCATTACTGTTCCTGAAAATATTAGTGGGAACGCTATGTCGCCGCCGCCAAGGATTGCTGTCTTAGGGCCGCTTGCAACCTTAATTTTCCCTTTCGAAACTATCATCTTGACATTCTTCTGCTTTCTCGGCTTCAAACTATCAGGAGTAGTGTAAGGTATCATAAGGCCAGCGAATACTTTGCTTTGTGTCTGGAATTCTGCCATTTTGACCATGTGCTTGCTATGCCACACAGCGTATATATCATATATTGATATTATGACAAGAAGGACTATTGCCCATGTCACATCGAATATTGGGACGAGTATGAGTCCGATTCCCGCGTACTTCAATACTTCTGTTATGTTGTGGATTAATATGTTCGGCTTGAATAGTTTCCATATCGTTAGCAGGAGCGCTATAAATATTGCAATATCGAACTGAAAATAGACATTCGTCTTGATTATTGCGCCAATAGACACTGAACTCGTCATCCATACCGCAAAGAAGAACCATGTCTTCCATATGTTCACTTTGCCGTACTTGACTATCAATAGGACAAGCATCGTTCCAATAAATATCGCGATAAGAACGTATATTAGACTACCAGAGCCTGTAGTTTCAGGACGCGGTCCAACTGCAGTATCATTAAATGTGACAACAGTCTCATTTATGGATTTGTCGAAAGATACGTGAGACTCTTTATTGATGAGCCATAAGCCTACGACTTGTGAAAGTATGAAAAATGATATCAATACCAATGTTACAGTCAAAGTGTGTTTCATGTTATCCCTTATTCCCTATCCTGCTGTCCGATTTCCTTCTCCTCTCGTTTCTTGTATAGAAATATATAATTGCCGCCATAGATATTACTCCTATGAGTATATCCATTCCGGAATTCGCAAGGCTTTCCTGGCCGGAAAACCTAGTTCCGCGTAAGAGAGTATTCTCTATTATCTCCCAGATAATTATTGATGCAAAAAGCAATGAAAGAGCTATTTTTCTCAGTTTAATATTATCATAAGTGTAAGCCAGGATAAAAAACGCCGTCCCTCCTGTAGATAAGGCATGGATTATGGAGTAGTAATCAAGCGCCGCTATGTTCGGTATCGCAACTATTCCAGACAACGTCAAAAGATAATTGGCCAATAATATAACAATCAGAAATATCAGAAAATATATTATTAAATTCTTTTTTCTCATTTCTTTCTCCTCTTGAACTTCACTCTGAAGTATTGTATGGCAGGAGGAATGACCGACGCGAATATTATTATCAGTATGACCAACGTGAAATGTTCCTGCACCCATGCAAGGTTTCCGAAGAAATATCCGCCGAAGCAGAAGAGCGCAACCCATGTAATCCCGCCGATGAAGTTATACAGAAAAAATTTCCAATAATCCATCTCGCCGACGCCAGCAAGGAATGGAGCGAATGTCCGAACGAACGGGACAAACCTTGCAAGTATTATAGTCTCAGAACCATATTTGTCAAAATATTTTTCCGTCTCCTCGAGGTGCCTCTTGCTCAGGAATTTTACATGTTTATGGAGGAGTTCCGTCCCGATGAATCTTCCTATCCAGTAATTTGCTGTGTCACCGAGCACAGCCGCTGCAACGAATATCGCATAGAGCAGCCAGATGTTGAGAAGGCCGCTTCCTGCCATTGTCCCTGCGGCAAAAATTAATGAATCTCCTGGAAGGAAGGGTGTGAAGACGAATCCTGTCTCAAGAAATATCACAAAGAAGAGTATTCCATAAGTCCATGGGCCATACGTGGTTATCAATGCTCCTATATACTTGTCTAGATGAAGTATGATATCGATGATGTTACTAATCAGCCCCATCCTTCAATAGTTACCACAGTATTTAAAAAAGTTCTGGAAAAGTTTAAAAATATATGTCGATTAATAGCTTCATGAGATACTTACTTAACGCGCATATAACGGTCTTTCTCAAGCCCGAAGAGTACCTGAAATACGAGCCATTGATTGAGAACACTAAGAACACCATAAAGAAACTTGTGCCGCTCGATTTCGAGACAGAGAAATTATCGATAATCGAAGAGAGCCTGGAAAGTTTCGAGAACAAGAAGATAAAAAAATTCTCGCTTAAAATAGAGAAAGAGTCTCATACTAATACATTTCTGAAATCATTGAACGAACACCTGAAACCTGAGCAGAAGCAAAAAATACTCGAACAGGCAGAATCAAGACTTGATGAAGAATTATGTTTTTTTATAAGGCTTGACAAATTCAAACTACTCCATGACGAATACTGGCTCACAGATTCAGGGGACTGCTTTCACATAAAGATGGGCATTGCAGCATTCCCAAGAAAAAAAGAAGCGGCACTCAAAGTTGTTGAGGAGATATTCAAGTAAATATCTAGGAAAATATTTATAAACGTAGGTCTCGTCCGAGTATAATGACATATCCGATACATGAAAATAAGTATCTAGAAAAATCATTATTTACAGCAAAAGAATTTATTAGATACAGGTATGAGAATGGAAATTATCCTAAAAAGTATATAATAATATTCCAAAAATCTTCAGAAAGGTATGTCAAGAGAAAGTATCATGCCAAGAAAAATGTTAATGGATCACAAGCGGGGCACATGTATACTTACAAAGACATCGGATTCTTTAAGATGAATGGAATTGGAGCCCCTCATGCAGTCACAGTAATTGAAGAATTGATTGCATTAGGCGGTAAAGAGTTCATAATTGTAGGTACGGCTGGCGGATTGCAAGGTTTTGGAGTGAGTGTATGTAATAGGGCGATTAGAGATGAAGGAACAAGCTATCATTACATACCACACGGAAAATATTCTTATCCAGATGATAGATTAACCAAGAGATTGAGTAAGAGCATGGAATGTATAGGACTACAATACACTGTAGGAACTACATGGACTATAGATGCACCGTATAGAGAAACAAAGGCAGAAATAAGCAGACATAAGAAAGATGGCGTGAGAAGTGTAGAGATGGAAGCATCAGCACTATTTGCATTAGCAAAAGTTCGAAAAGTAAAAATTGCGGCAGCATTTTCTATATCGGACTTAGTCGGCGGAGATAAATGGAGTCCACAATTTCACAAGCATAATGTAAAAGATAATTTACATAAGACTATAGATGCGGCAGTATACTGCTTATCTAAGTAAAATATATAAACCAGCTCATCTGGTTAACGTCATAGTTAAAAATTGAGGTGTAAAATGAAATATGCTCACTTGTCCGCTGGGTTCATGCTTACTAGTATCATAGGTTTTCTTGTATCTGCACTCTTTGTGATGCCGATATCGGAGTCGTGGGGGTTCACGTTCGCACTATTCTTTACGATAATGTTCGTCGCGTCCATCATAAGCATGACGAAAGCGGATTTTACGGACAAGGAATTGCAAGGGGAACTTGCCATCCATGAGAAGATTGCAAAGAAGACTTGGCGAAAGAAGAAGTGAATCATTCTTACAGCATATGAAGAATAATATAATACATAGAGAGAAGTATACAGGGAAAAGCCTTGTAGAGATGGATGGAAAGATAATCAGTATAAGCGATGCTGAACTGAACAAGAAGTATTCAATACATGGGGTTATACGGCTGTGGCCGAAAGATTTCGCCCTTCTCAAGAATCATAAATACCTGACGCACTTTAACTTGCAGATATCAAATCATAAGAAAGGCAAAAGATACGCCCTTGTAAAGATATTGAAGCCTGGATATTTCGACGGAGAAAAAGAGATACTTCCAATCCTTACATTCAAGGATGCGGCGATAGCGCAATGCATCTCCACAAGAGAACATGTAGGCTACGATTCTATAATAGAAAGAGATTTCACTCATAGTTTCCGAAATATACAGAACGTTACAGAATTGAAAAAAGAGATTCTTAGAAGATACAAAAAAAGTATGGCGCATGTGAGCGATAAGAAAAAATTGGGTGTGGGCGTTGGCATAACAGAATTGAAAATATTGAGAAGGATAAAAAGATAAATCATCTCTTACAATCCAACATTGTCATCCTCAAAGCCTTCTTCTTTCTTTGGCATCGCTGACGGGTCTTCACCGCCGTGCCACGTGAATCTTGGGCGTAGCCTTATTGGATACATTTTCTCATTGTTGTCGTCAAATATTATAGCGGCACCCTTTTCTCGTGGAAGGTCATCAAGCTGCTGTACCAAACCTTCTCGCATGTATGATTGCATGAGTGCGCCAAGCGCCTCAGTATCGAGTTTTGCCGTAATTCTGTGCGCAATCACTACGTCCGCCTGGGTCATGACGTCAGAATGTATCTTTCCAGGCTGCTGTGTCGCAAGTATGAGCGATATTCCTGGCTGTCTTCCCTCTCTAAGGATTGTAACAAGCGGATCAGTTGCAAGCGTCTTTCCGACGGCAGGAAGGAATTCGTGTGCCTCATCAACTACGAGCCACACCATAGGGAAATCAAACTTTTTCTTCGTGTCCTCACTGAATAAGTTAGTGGCTTTATGTATCTGAGCGTACTCCTCGTCCTTTCTTGCAAGCATCCTCTGAATGAATAATTTCTCAGCGATTAGGCCAACCACAAGATTCTTTATATTCCATGAATTTGGCATAGTGGCATAACAGCTCAAATCGAGGACTGTGACCTGACCGCCCTTCGCTAAATCAGATAATGGCGTTGCAGTAAAAGATTTTGCGCTCTTATCCTTGCCGGATTTAGGCTTGAGATTCTCTTCCGCGAATATTCCCCAATTTTCGGCATTCATGAAAAGGTTTTTTGCAGCATTCTTAGTGTTGGCATCAAAGTCCTTATCGGCATCGATTGCCCTGATTACATCCTTTATAGTAAATTTTTTCTCGAGGTCGGATGTATCATCGATATCCCCTTTCAGAGAATATATTATACGCTCTATGAACACCCCCACAGTGCTGTTCTCTCCAACGCCAAAACTCATGCACCAATCGCTCGCATCAAGCTCTGACGCAGAGACGCTGAACGGAAAATCTGTAGGGATACCTTTCTTTTTGAAATCGTCGAAGAATCCTGACGGAGTATAAATCTTGACATCGAGCGATTTTGACTTGAGACCCCACTGCTTGAGAAGTTCCTTATCTTTCTGGTTCGGATATTTCATAGTCCAATAAATACCCATCGTATCAAGCAGTATCACAGAAATATTGTTACTTATTTCCGGAGGAAGATCAGAAATACCCTCAGCAATAACACCCATAGTATACGACTTTCCACTGTTGTGACTAATTATACCATTTGCTATAAATGAGTGATTTTTTGGTACTTTTAGATCATAGACTTCTTTTATCCCTTTAATTGTACGTATTTTTGTTATCTTGTTTCCAAATAGGTTATTATTAGTATAGGTAGTTTTTTTTCTTCTTATGGATTGGTGGAATCTATGTTTTTCCAGTTTTATTATTTTACTCGTATCTATAAATCCTATCCTTTTGAAATTTTCAAGGGAGGTATGATCTGTAACATATAATTGATAGTTGAGAAAGGTTTTCCCATTTAATTTTACCACTTTATCTCTAATTGTTGATTGTATATTAAAATGCGTCAATAATAAATGTAAATCTTCAAGAAATTTTCTAGATTTAGAATAATATACTACATGTAAACCATTTTTGTTGACGTAACCATCACAAGAATATAATGCTTTTAAAAAATTTATTTTAAAAGTATTAGAACTCTCAAACACTATTTTAGGAACTCTTATCAAGTGAGATTTCAAACCTAAGGGTATTCCTAATGCGTTAAGTTTTTCTAATACTTTACGATGCATAGCTGTCAAAACATAACAGTTCTCTGCACCTTTTTTACGCTTTGATACAATAGTATTAAACTCTTTTTCAATATCCTCTTTACAAGTATTTAATACATCTTCACATGCATTGACAAATCGTACGCGTCGTTTAGTTCCATTATAGATATATCCTCTCCCATCTTTGAATACACCTTTTCTAGCTTGCATTGTGCCATCAGCAAGTATAAATCCTAATAATCGTGCTATACGTAAACTTTCTTTATCGTAAGCTATTTCAGGAACAGAAGTAGTGCTTAACAATAAGTCGCCGATTTTTAAAGAATCAGCTTTTTTCCAAACTTGTTTACCTTTACTTAAAACTAGCAATGGATGTTCTTTAGTCATCACAAGTTTTTGACCATCGTAATTTTCTATCTCAATCAAAGGTTCATCAACAATATTATATTTCAATAATTTAGCACTTTCCCATTCAAAACCATTTTTGCCATAAGAATATATCTTATGTTTTGTAGGATTAAAATCAGAGATATTAATATATCCACAATTAGTAAATATCTTAGTATCACCAACCAAACAACCTCTTTTTCCTACTATGAAGAATACGTGTGCGCGTGTGACGTCTATGAATACGTTGTTGCTTAGGCTTACTGTTCGTCCCATCTTGACGTAGTGTCTTCCTAGGAATATTGTTCCTTTGTCTCCAAGTTTTTCTTTATCGGAATCGCTTCTTCCTATTATGACGTCATACATGGTTAAATAGTCAGGAAACAAGTTTATAAATTTATCGTGTCATGGTGACGAAACCATAATGGGATACTCCCTCTATGCACTCAAACATTTCCACAAACTTTAAATATCGTCCTCAGGTTCTCGTCATAAAGAGAAATATTATCGCGTACCACAGAATGGTAGCGCGGTAGGATTGAAATTTAAATTATTTATTGAGGAGTGTGTTGATATGGCGGATAATGAAAATCTTAGTAAAAAAACATCTGTGAATTCCCAAGGGGTTCCAGAAGATTCTGATGTTGACAGGATAAATGACTTCGTGACAAGCACTGAAGAGACTCAAGGGCAAGAGGCAGAAGAAGAGCCAGCAGCCGTAGAGGAAGAGGCCAAAGAGGAGAAACCAAAGGAAAAGCCTAAGGATAGGCCAAAGCCTGTCGTAAAGAAAGTTGTAGAGAATAAGCAGCCAAAAAAGATATTCAAAAAACCGATAAAAACCATAGGTGAAAAGAAAATGATCAAGGTAAAGAAAGTCGAGAAACCAGTACCAAAAAAAGAGGTAAAGGTATCAAGAAAGGCGACAGAAAACAAGGTGCGCGAGAAGAAGGGCGGAAATGACAAGGTCCTCATTTGGGCTGGTATCGGGCTTCTGATAATCATACTTGCAGTAGTATTATATCTTGCATTGACACCAAAAGCGGTTGTTCCAGCACCAGTCAACCAGACTACAAAGTCTATAGCCGCAACTGTCAATGGAGATCCTATATATCTACAAGATGTATTGACTCAATATAACAAGTTGAACCCTGCTACAAGGACAGCGTCCAGCATGGAATCGATATTGAACCAGAGCATCAATCAGTTATTATTGACACAAGAGGCAAAAAAAGACGGAATTCAAGTATCATCAAGTGAGGTAGACAGCGAGATAAATAACGTGAAGATACAGAACGGCCTCAGCGATACGCAAATGCTACAAGCCCTCCAGCAGCAGGGACTTGACATGCCTACTTTCAGAACGATGGTCGAATCAAGCCTTAAGATAAGAAAGCTTCTCAACCAGACTATACTTCAGAACATCAGCATCTCAGATGCCGAAGTGCAAGCATATTATGCAACAAACATAGACCAGTTCAAGGTGCCTGCAAAAGTAACCGTACAGCATATATTAATAGCCGTACAGGGCAACGTTACAGATACAGCAGCGAAGGCTCTTGCAGATAACGTTAACAGCCAATTGAACGGCACAAATTTCTGCGACCTAGTCTTGAAGTACAGCGATGATGCAGGAAGCAAGAACACGTGCGGCCAGTATACATTCGCGAAGGGCGACTTCAACAATCCAGACTTCGAGAATCCGAGCTTCAGCATGCAGGTGAACGATACAACAATAGTCAAGACTGTATTCGGATGGCACATAATACATAAATTAGCAGACATACTAGGACGAACTCAAAATTTAACAGAGGTATACGACCAGATAAATAAGACGCTATACGACAATGCGGCTCAGGTAAACTTCGACGCGTACATATCAGGAATAAAGAGCAGATCGACGATAGTAAACTACCTCACAAAGGAAGGAACAGGCACCGTCCAGAACGCCCCGATAGTTGAGGCGAACACTACAGCAAGCGTGAATCTTGATGATTTCGCAAAATGCCTTGCAGCAGACAACGTCTCGATGTATGGAGCATCATGGTGCCCACACTGCAACGACCAGAAGACTATGTTCGGAACATCATTCCAGTACATCAACTACGTAGAGTGCGCTGACCCGAACAATTCACAGGTGCAAACTCCAGCATGCAACAAGGCAGGAATCAGTGGCTACCCGACGTGGGTAATCAACGGCACACTGTAT
>CAZFVG010000012.1:0-16656 GCA_964522135.1 uncultured Methanosarcinales archaeon
GTTTATGTATTATTTATTGAGAGCATCAATTAACGCTACCGTAAGAATAGGGGTTGTTATTGCATATAGTGGTGCATTGAACTAGTGCTCTTCCACCAAGGCATTGTTGTGTGCAAAAGATTCCTTGTGCTACTGCCTTGGAATCTCCTACTGCATTGTTGCTATCGCTTGATACTGTTGTATGACCTATTATCAATATAACTAGCGCGATTATAGCTACTACTCCTACTATTGCTACAATGTATAATCCGTGTTTGTCTTCCATTTTATTTTCACCTCGAGTGAATATTATTTTTTTATTTGTTTGTGCAATGCTAATTCGTGATTTATGTGTTGGCAGCTTTCGCACTGCACTGGGAAGTTATCTGAAAATAATATGTTACCACAGGATTCGCAGTTAAAGCCGTACACCTCTTGTGGTATGTTCAGTTCGAACAATTCCGGATTGAGCTCCGCGTTTTGTTTTGTTTGGGGGACTTTAGACTTGTTTTGACCTAGAGTTTCAAGAATTCCTTCTGCAAGACACCCTAGACATATGTTTAGATCGCCTTTTGCGTAGTCACATGTAAATACGGCTGTCTCTTCAGAACCCGTTCCGCATAAATTACAGACTTTATGAATTTGCATAGCAACCAGTATACTGAAAGACATACTAATATATAAATATTGCGTTATTTCTGGTTGGTGAAGAAAACGCATTTTTTTACCTCATCATTAACTTTATATATGTATCAGACAGGATTCTCTTCATGCTTATGTTGAATATTGTAATAGCCTTCATCGTACTTGTCATAGCGACAGTAACCGACCTGAAAAAACGTGAGGTCCCTGATTATATCTCTTACGGACTTATTTTTGTCTCACTGACATCTACTCTATTATATTCGATAATATATTCTGATTATAACGTTCTCGTGCAATCGCTGCTAGGTTTTATCATAGGATTGATAATAGCCTTCAGCATGTTCTACTTGGGACAATGGGGAGGCGGCGACAGCAAACTTATAATGGGCCTCGGCGCAGTGTTCGGATTCAACGTCTTTCCATTATTTGGCGAGACAAATTATTGGCTCCTGATATTATTAGCAAACATAATACTTCTAGGCGCTATATACGGGATGGTCTGGAGCATATTCCTTGCGATAAGAAACAGAAAATTGTTCATGAAAAAGACTGCTGAATTGATGAATAAGAAAACGATTCTATGGATGAGAAGGATAATACTTGCATTAGTGATTGTGCTTCTTGCAGTCACATGGTTTTTGGTCCCTGGAGAATACAAAATGCTTATAATAGGATTCATAGCAATGTTCTACGTCGTATTCTATATCTGGTTATTCGTGAAGATAATTGAAGAGAGCTGCATGGTGAAAAGCATTCCGGTCCCAAAACTTACAGAAGGAGACTGGATATATGAGAATGTATACAATAATAAGACACTTATTACAGGGCCAAAGGATCTTGGCGTTTCAAAAAAACAGATAGTTACTCTGATGGGACTGTATAAGAAAAAAAAGATATTATCCGTGAAGATAAAGGAGGGTATACCATTCATACCGGCATTCCTGCTTGCTTTTATCGCTACAATGATACTATATTATGTAGGCATATTCTAAAATACTAACATTTATAATTAGACGTTTCTTCCTTGTATCATAATGGAGGCGTAAGCGCATGGAAGGATTCAATCGAGGCGGACGAAGTGGCGGCTCAAGCGGTGGCTTTAGACGAGATTTCGGCCCAAGAGAAATGCATAAGGCAACATGTTCCGAATGCGGGCAAGAATGTGAAGTACCATTCAAACCTACAGAGGGAAAACCAGTCTTTTGCAAAGAATGCTATAAAAAGAAGAAGGGATATTAATACTAATTAGTAGTACCAAACTCCATTATAGAATATTTTATTTTTTTACCAAATTTTTTCACAAGTGACGTGATTCTAGTTTCACTTCTTATATTAAATTATGAGATATATTGGAAGAGTTTATGGTATTCTCTCGAATAGTTTGTGATAATAATTAGATCTCTTATCTTTATCGCTCTCATGCATCTTTTTTTGTTGCTCTTGAACGATGCTTTTTTCTGCAGGGATTTCTTTTGGTTTATCCTCGACGATTGGCTTACTTTCAGGCGCACTTATTCCCTCTTCAATTATCCGATGTACACTATCTAGAGCCTCAGGATTTGCTGGCTTTAATGCCCAATCTATCTTTAAATTGTCATCTGTCCGTCTAGGAATTATATCGATACTGAAATGCGGTATTTTCTGGCCGGCAGGCACTCCGTTGTTCGCTATTATATTCGTGCCGTGCACTTTGAGAAGTTCAAACAGAAGCATCGATATCTTGTTTGCTGCAGCCATCATCTTTCCAAGAGTTTCATCAGGAACCTGTTCTAGTATTGTGTAATGATTTTTTGAAAATATCTGTATATGACCGTTCGTCGAAGGCTCTACAGCTAACATTATCGTAAAATCATCATTCTCATAGAGAATGTTCTTTTCATATTTTTTGTCGCAGATTATGCACTCCATATTAACCAAACAACCTCGCTATATCATCAAGGTCGATATTTTTTGTCGATTTATCGTCTTTATCCTTTTCATCGCTCGATTTCTTATTATCTTTCTTAATTGTCTTTCCAACTTCTGGTTTATGATGCTCTTTATTTTCAGCTTCCTTATGACGATGATCCTCATCTTTTTCTGTTTTTTTTGTTGCACCGTTATTTTTGTCGACGAACTCTGCATCCTTGACGCGTTTTCCGAAGACTTGATTTATGTATGGCCTAAGGACCGATTTTAATTTTCCCATCTGTTCATCATTCATCTCATACTTCGGCAATTGTACTAGCCCGTCGTTTTCACGACGAGGAAATACGTGTATGAGTACGTGCGGCGCCCTCTGTCCTGCAGCGACACCGTTTGCGATGAATATAGTAGTACCTTTGCATTGCATGGCCTTAAGAAGGGTGTGAGACATCAGTTTTACACTCTTGAAAAGACTGACGATGGCATCATCAGGCATGTGAGGAAGTATCATGTAATGTTTTTTTGGATAGACGAGAATATGTCCCTCTGACGCCGGATTTATATCAAGGATGCACATAGTGTTTTCATCCTCATGAACTATCTTTGCAGGAATCTCTTTAGAAGCTATCTTGCAGAAGATGCAGTTCTGTTTCTGAAGTTCTGCAATCTCTTCAGGGGACATATTCTTCAAATCCTCCTCAGAAATCTCCCTACCTGCTATTTCGTCTGACATACTCAAAAAATATGGAAAAGAATATATAAATTTAGCGGAACAGTGCGCTTTTATTTTGATTGTAAATTATACTCTATTGTGTGTTCTTTTTTTGTTGTGTCCGTATTATTCTGATATATTAAAGAATCTATATGCTGCTGTAGTTATAACTCCTGATATTATTCCTATTGCAATGACTCCGTGAACCGCTACCTCAATCCATTCCTATAACGAATCAGGTTCTTCTTCCTTATTTAATCTTTTTTCGCGGTTTTGGCTGTCATAATCGTCTTGTTGTCCAATCATTTTATCTCTTTATATCCTTGTCCCTTTTGGAGCAGTTTCATTGTCTGTATATCCCATGTCGTGCTTCCATTTTGCTAAAAGCTTCGGGATGTTTGTAAAGTAATCTTCTGTATAATCTGGACTCGGATTAAATATGTCCACTTCAACATAATTTATGTGTGGATATCTTTGATTTAATATTGGTAATGATCTCTGACATAATTCGTTTGGTTTAAGCCAATATTTTGTGTCGGCAAATGGTCTGCCGTACTTTTCATGGTCCATGTCTACACTGCTCACATTTAGAAAAATACTATTGACCAGAAGATTTGATTTTGTCTTCATATACTGTCTGATAAGATTTTTTGATTTAGAAAAAGATTGCCACAATGGCACTATAAATACGTCACTAATAGATCCAATATTCACTATATGTACTGGTTTTTGTAAAGTCTTAGATTTTTCTATTAGCGGATTTGCAACATTTAGAAAGGTTTGAACATTGGATTGATATACTTCATCATCTATGCCGTCCTTGTCTTCGTCAATATGTGGAATTCCGTCTTCTTCAAATTTATCAAGACCAACTCCATGAAGATAAACTACGTCGCTAATTTCTTTTAGGTCTATGTCCCTGATAAATGTTTCTGCAGAATCTTTATTTGATAAATCTAATTGTATATGACGTGCGTTATTGCTTTTTCTTCTACCAATGCCATAACATCGCGTATTTTTTTGCGTTGCATAATACTGAAAATACTCTCGGCCTATACCTCCGCTAGCGCCAGATATTAGTACGAGTTTTTGTTCGAGTGATTCGTTAGTTGCCATTTTATTTTATTGTAATTTGTTACTATACTCTCTTACTAATGAATCAACACTTATCCCTCTATGATATTGCGTAAGTATAGAATCTTCTATAGTGCTTTGTTCTCTGATACAAGAAGGATCTCCGGTGGCATGAGAAAGCGCCCTTTTTGCCTCAAATGGATGTTGTATTACTGTTTCAATTCTCCCTCTTTCCTTATATTGTTCTCTTTCTGCATCTTTCATGGTAATATGTGTTGACGCTGCTGCAATTAATGCTCCTATAGTAAGAGCCATTGCTATCTGTCTGCGTATATAATTTTTAGAATATGTATCTACAGGTTCTACTCTCTTATCTGTCTCATTTGATTTATTTTTTGTATTCATTTTGTTTCACCTCTTGAAAACATCTTTATGAGATGCTTTCTTTTGTTGTTACTCTTTAATAGATACTAGGTATTATTAAATCTCGGTTCAATAGATATTAAACCAAAAGGTTTAAATATAAGAATAAACCAATAAGTTCAATGAGTTTAGAAATCACGCTTCCGTTTGGGAAAAAAAATAATGTGAAGAACTTAGTATTTACTATTCTTACAAACGAGTATCCTCTAAAATTGATTGAATTAACAAACATTATTAAGAAAAGGTATGGGAAGTCAGTCACATTTCAAGGTGTTAGAAAAGCTGTTATGGAATTAATTGACGAAGAAGTAATAATAAAGCAAGAACATGAATTCTTAATAAGCAAGGATTGGATATTAGAAACAAAAAAGACGATGGATTCTCTTTACAATGAATTTTCAAAGGATAAAAAAACGACAAAGAGGACAGAATCTATTTCTGGAGATATTAGTGTTTTCACATTCAATTCATTAAAAGAGTTGATGAATTTTTGGCAATCTTTAATTGATGATTGGTATACGAAAGGAATATTTGATTATCCTATGAATTGTCATCAAGCGGCACATGTTTGGGAAGTTCTTTTATTTCCGGCTGAAGAGCACAAAATAATGACGCAGATACAGAAAAAAGGCGTGAAATGTTATTCTGTGACAACAAGCAATACCCCTTTAGATAAACATGCTTCTAAGTTTTACAAGGATATTGGAATAAAATCTGCGATAAATACTTCCAATAATAGCTATGATAGATCATACTATGTTGCAACATATGGGGACTTGATTGTGGAGACAAGATATCCTCTAGAGCTCGTAAAACTAATGGATGAATTTTACAAGAAAAATATTTCACTCGAGAATCTTAATATTAAATTCTTGAATGAAATTGCGAACAGAAAATGTGAGGTGAAATTGACTGTCATAAAGAATCTGCAGATGGCAAAGCAGATTAATCAGTCGATTATTTCGCAGATTGAATAAAACAAAGAGTGATAAAGAGAATATTTATAAATTTCAATTCCAGAAAACGATAAGATGGATAATTAGAGGTGAGTGATTGTATTTTGATGAGTCTTTGAAGGATGTGTATCTTAGGCTTAATTCTTCGGGTAATGGTCTTAATGACGATCAAGCGGCTGAAAGGATAAAGGAGTTTGGGCCTAATACCATAAAACCGAAGAAAAGAAACGTGGCTCTGACAATTATAGTCAATCAGTTCAAGAATTTTCTCATAATACTTTTGATATTTGCTGCTGTGATAAGTTTTTTTATCGGTGATATCCTTGAATTCTATGGCATACTCGCTATCATAGCTTTATCCACAATTCTCGGATTTATCCAAGAGTATCGCGCTGAAAAAGCGATGGAGACGCTTGAGAAGATAAGTGCCCCATTTGCAAAAGTTCTGCGAGACGGAAAAGAAAAGAAAGTCCCTGCTGATGAGATAGTCCCTGGTGATATTGTGCTTTTGGAAGAGGGAGATATCGTGCCTGCAGACTTGAGACTCGTAGAATGCGACAGTCTTGAGATTGATGAATCATCATTGACTGGAGAGAGCATACCCTCTAAAAAATTGGTCGAGCAGCTCGCCCAAAATATATCTATCCCTGACCAGAAGAATATGGTTTTTGCAGGAACCGTTGTGACATGCGGCGATGGTAAAGGTGTTGTTACAAGCACTGGTCTCAAGACTGAATTCGGAAAGATTGCCGACACGATAAACACAATACGAGAGACTGCTGCTCCGCTTCAGGTGAAATTTGAGAAGATGGCAAGACAACTCACTACAGGAGTTATAATTCTTGTCGCTCTAGTCTTTATAATGGGGATAATAATGTCCAAACCAACTAATAATTGGACAAAACTCATCATTGAATTGTTTGTATTCTCGTTAAGTCTTGCGGTAGCCGCTGTCCCTAGTGCTCTGCCAGCTATTGTGACAATAAGTTTAGGGCTTGGTGCAAAAAGATTAGCATCTAAGAATATGATAATAAAAAAACTTCCTGCCGCTGAAAGCCTTGGATCAGTAACGGTGATATGCTCTGATAAGACAGGCACGCTGACAAAAAATGAGATGACGATAACAAAGATATTCACGGACAATAAATCTATAGACGTTACCGGCCTCGGATATACTCCATCTGGAGAATTCAAGTTCAAGGATAAGGTCCTCGACCCTATGAAGAACAAGAACCTTCAATGCTTATTTAACGCAGGATACTTATGCAATAATTCCAAATTGGTAAATAATGACGGTAGATGGAGTGTCATAGGAGACCCTACAGAGGGATCACTGATAGTGCTCTCGAAAAAAGCGATTTCTGATGATAAATTCTTTGAGGAAAATTTCAACAAGATAAAAGAGATACCGTTCGATTCCAATAGAAAAGCTATGTCTGTCGTTTATGAGAATTATAAGAGCGAGAAGACAGAGAGTTACGTCAAGGGAGCGCCCGACATAATATTGAACATGTGCGACAAGATACTAATCAGTGGCAAGTCAAGAAAGATAACAAAGAAAGATAAGGACATGATATTGCAGACGAATAACGAATTCGCTGATAATTCATTGAGAGTTCTGGCGCTAGCGTATAAGAATGCAGGTTCAATACGAAAATATGAAATCTCATCGGTAGAAAAGAACCTTATCTTCATAGGGCTTGTCGGGATGATAGACCCTCCACGAGAAGGAGTGAAGGAGGCTATCGCTCAGGCGGAAGAGGCAGGAATAAAAGTTATGATGATAACAGGAGACCATCCTGCGACCGCAAGGGCAATAGCTCGGGATATAGGACTCATGAAAGAAGGGGACATGGTCCTTACAGGAATGGAACTCGATGCTCTTTCAGATCTAGAACTTGAAGAGAGGATAGATAACATAAGAATCATCGCACGCGCTCTTCCGATACAGAAGACAAGAATAGTCGATGCCCTGAAGAAAAAGGGTCATATAGTCGCGATGACAGGTGACGGTGTGAACGATGCTCCAGCACTCAAGAAGGCTGATGTGGGAATTGCTATGGGAATAAATGGCACGGATATTAGTAAAGAGGTCGCTCAGACAATACTTGCCGATGATCATTTTGTGACGATTGTAAATGCGATAGCCGAGGGCAGAAATATTTATGATAAGATAATCAAGTCCACAAAATATCTATTATCATGTAATGTCGGTGAGGTCACTGCTGTCTTCCTTGCGATCGTATTTGGATTCCCATTGCCTATGATACCACTTCAATTACTTCTCATGAATCTATTGACGGATGGCGTCCCGGCTATCGGGCTTGGAGCTGAGAATGCAGAAGATGATGTCATGAAAAGGGCTCCGAGAAATCCTAAGGATAATCCGTTGACTAAAGAGATGACATGGCTCATAGTGATATTCGGTCTTGCGATGGGTCTTGGAACCTTATTTGTATTTAGCCTATATCAAAATACTAACATCCAATTAGCTAGGACGATGGCGTTCACGACCCTTGTGATGTTCGAGATGTTTGCTGTGATGAGCGCAAGAAGTTTCGCCTCTTTCAAGAAGATATCTCCATTCAGCAATAAATGGCTGACGATGGGAATACTATTCTCTATAATAGTTCAGGTAGCGGTGATATATGTGGCTCCATTGCAGGCGATGTTTCAGACGGTGCCTTTAGGGATAAATGAATGGTTCATAATACTTATAATATCAAGTTTCGGGTTCATCATGATGGAGGTCAGCAAGTTGTTTGTTAAGGAGCATTACAACACTCCTGTAAAAAAAGAGGTCATACTCCCTAAAATCGTTGATACCCTGACGCATTAGATGACGTGAAATTTTATATATCAATCGGGCAATCGTACATTTATTATCCATAGGCCATATTCTTCAATAAATTTTTATATGATCTATTTATTCATTAATCATGGCTGAATTGATGGATATTGATAAAGTTGCAAATCTCGTCGACAATTCTGATGCGGAAATTGTAGATTATAGCGGTGGCGAGGGTACGGCTCACAGGCTTGAAAGGATTCCTAGAAATGTCGATGTAAAAAAGAGGTTTGAGGATCATTACAGGTTGCTTCTTGGCGACGATTATGAAAAATTCATGAATTATTCTCTCTCATACATAAGAAAATGTATTCGTGTGAATACTCTCAAGGCAAATGTCGATGAGATAAAGAAACGCCTTGAGAATAGATGGATTCTCGAGGAGATACCTTGGTGCAGGGATGGATTCTGGATAACGTTCAAGGATGGGAAAAGATTTGATTTAGGCAACTTGATAGAACATCACTTGGGCTATGTCTATGTCCAAGAGGCCGCTTCAATGATACCGCCTGTGATTCTTGATCCAAAACCTGGAGAGAGCGTTCTTGACATGTGCGCGGCGCCTGGAAGCAAGACGACACAGATAGCGATGTATATGAAAAATACTGGAATACTCGTAGCCAATGATATCCAAGGTTCAAGGCTCAAGGCACTTGGCATGAATATGCAAAGATGTGGTGTCAATAATTCTGTCATCACAATGATTCAGGACAATAAATTCAGAAGGGTCGCAGAAATCCATCCGGAATTCAGATTTGATAGGATTCTTGTCGACGCCCCATGCTCTGGCACTGGGACTATACGAAAATCCCTTAAAACAATATTGATGTGGAACCCTTCAGGGATAGAAAAACTAAGCAAGTTGCAGAAGACATTGATAACTACGGCATTTGGGATGCTGAAACCTGGTGGCACAATGGTTTACAGTACATGCACGATAGAGCCTGAAGAGAATGAGGCTGTTGTATCGTATCTTCTTGAGCAGTTCCAGGATGCGCGACTAGAAAGAATAGATAGCGCCGCTCTTGGCATAAAGACCACCACACCCATATTAAGTTTTGACAACCTCAAGATAAATCCAGAAGTTGAAAAATGCCTTCGTATCCATCCATACGATAATGATACAGAAGGGTTCTTTGTCGCAAGGATACGAAAGCTGTGAATATCATGTGAAATTTATGTGAAATATCCGCTGTAATATCCCTAATAACATAAAATATATAAATATAGTTTCTAAAGTGTGATTATGGCACGCGATAAAAAGGAGCAAACACATCCAAAGGTCAATAATATGCTCATCGCGGTTGTTGCAATATTTGCTATATGCTTCATAGTATACTTTGCGATAAATTCTGGTCATGGGTCAATAGCTTCTACGCAGACGAGCAATGCAGATAACACTGGACAGGCATTCACTCCTATAACAATAGACAGGACGTGTAACTTCATGGTATCAGGCACAAGCATATTCGATAGCAGCTCTTTATCTGCAATACTAGATAAGGGCGGTCAAGTATTTTATCAGGGTCAGACGATTTCGCTTGATGATACTAATTCCAATGGATGCGTTATCGATGTGAATGGTCAGAGCGACTTTGTAGCTGTAGGACAATTGCAGCAGATAGGACCAGTCTACGTTCTTGTGAAAGAGATAAACCAGTAAATTCTGATTTTAGAACTTCTTTTTTAGTTTCTAAAAGGATAATTTTATATATATCTTTATTCAGTATTCTCTAAGAAATTGTGTAGTATAGCATAATACAAAATTTTTATATTTTTTCAACAAATGGAGGTCGGGTTAGGATGCGTGAGGAAAATTATATTCTATTGGCTGTTGGTGTGATAGGAGTCATTGCGATTGTCGCGATGCTTTCTACTGTTTGGAATTTTGGCGGCAACAATGCTGCAGGAATGGCTGTTGCTGGCACTACAACTCAGCATATCGTGATTCAGGAAGAAGGAGACTATTATGTAAAATTCGATTGGTATAATTCGGCTGCACAAGTCACTCTTTCATTGATCCAGCCAAACAACATCTCTTTAGGAGTATTCTATGGGTATTATCCTAAGATGCCTTCCGATGTATATCTTGGGCATTTTTATCCCGGAAATGAATTAGTATTTTCTCATATTAATAGCTGGAATGGCGGCATTTACGGTCCTTTCTATTCGACTGATTCATCAAATTATGTTATTGCTTCCACATCCACTAATATGTGGTCGCTCACGTTTGATGACGGTTTGCACGTGGGCGGTTTGGATGGTCAATTTGAAATTTACAAGAAATTGTCATCTAACGTCTCAAG
This sequence comes from uncultured Methanosarcinales archaeon, assembly GCA_964522135.1. Lineage (GTDB taxonomy): Archaea > Nanobdellota > Nanobdellia > Woesearchaeales > UBA9642 > UBA9642. Next base: position 10,849 of record CAZFVG010000012.1, read on the forward strand.
TCCAGTCTGTGGTAACGGGGTTATTGAAGGAAATGAAATCTGCGACCCAGGCTATGCTCCGACAGCGGTCAAGAATTGCACAGCATTCATGCCGACATGGATTGGAACTGCTGCATGCAAAAATACGTGTGATGGATATAATACCGACACATGCGCAAAACCAACGAATGTAAACATTTCTAACACTACCGCGACTTGCACTGATTCTGATGGAGGCAACATGTCATATCTGAGAGGAACAGCCAACTCTTCCTCAGGCTACGCATGGACTGATTTATGTCAGAATGACAATTCAGGACTGAACAACTCCAACGTGCTCTACGAAGGCACATGTCTGTCGAATGGTAGCGTAAGCATCCTTAGTGTTACATGCCCTAATGGTTGTATTAATGGCGCATGCATCGCTGCTCCAACAATCAATAACACAAATTCGACGTCCTGCGCAAACATTGCATCTCTTAATACTTGTATAAATACGAGAGGTTGTAGTCTTTATGATGATGCTTCTGGTTGTACGATTGATGATCCGATAGAGATTCAGGTCGACTATTGCAATTTTGCAAACATAACTGATTGCATAAATAGCAAAGGTTGTGTTCCAGATAATGGCGGATATAATTGCGTAGTCGCAGCGCCATCTGAAATCCACAACATGGATCAGATAACAAATTTCCATGTAGAGAATGGCAATTATATATTCGATATGAGCTATGTATATGATAAATTCTATATCGATGGAACTTCCGTGACCTTTTCTTCAACATATCTTGGTGGAGCCGCAAATATGAGATATGCCATACCTTATAGGGCTGGAAAATTATTGCACGGCTACAGAAGAAACCACGTAACTGGACTCATTGACGGAGCAATCGGCGTATACATAAATGGTTATACTAACACTGTAAATTCCTCCAACGCCACTAGTTCTACAACATTTTGTTATGACTCGGATGGCAACAACATATTTACTTTAGGGACCGTAGTATTATACAACGCTACAGCAGTGATACAAAATGTTACAGATTACTGTACAACACCTGCCGTGGATGTTGTGGAATCAACTTGCGTCAATGGAATACCTACTCTTAACGAATATACTTGTCCTAATGGTTGCAGTAATGGTGCGTGTATATCAAATATCACCAACCTCACTGGCGACTATACGCTGAAAGATTTCCCGCAACCATTCTTGAATAAAGGCGGTCAACCTAACGCCGTATTTGTGGTGGGCAGACGAGCTACAGTCGATGACGTAATAGGAATAACAGACATCGTTGCAAGTCTACAGAGATATGCCGGAAATAATCCATTGCCAACAGGGCTCGTCCGCTTTGATGATGAATTGAGCAGCAGCGATTATAACAATAATATGGTTGTAATAGGTGGGCCATGCGCTAATGCAGCGGCTGCATACGTATATGACAATCCACAAGAATGCGTGGCTTATGACACTCCTGGCGTCGGGAAAATAAGTCTGAAGACCAAGAATGGGCATTATTGGATTATAGTCCACGGGTATTATGCGGAAGATACGACTAGAGCGACAAGAGTACTTGCCAATTGGAAGAGCTATAGTTCATTACTTGACACACGCGAGTTATGCGTATCGGGGACACTCGATAACATGAACGTATACAAGTGCTGATTTTTTATTTTTCTTTTATATCTTTTTCTAGGCGTTCAAGCTTTTGGCTAAAAAAAGCAATTATTTAAGAAAACCAACATTCAAACATCTATAATCACTTCTTATCAATAAACTTCTTCATAGCCATGACAAAATCGTAGGCCTCGCGATAATATGAATCGTATTGGTCCCCGCTTATATCCGTAAGCTGCCCATGTGATATTGACTTTCCAAGATTATAGAATGCTCTCATTACATGGCTGTATCTTTTATCGATCAGTCCTGTGTTAATCAATTTCTCATCCATAAGATCCGCTACATGAGCCGGGCTCGGAGGTATCTCATTGACATACATTAGTACGGCATGCGCTGAATCTATGACAGCCCAATACAGGTCAAGTGTTGCCTGTAATATGTGTTCCTTGGAATTCTGAAGTGTCTGAGGAGCTAAGAGAAGATAGTTTTGTATAGATTCTGCGCTAGGCCTTATCCTGCCTTCATAGAGCAATAATTGCAATGGCTCAAAGAATCCAGTATCTATCAATGCTACACCGTCCCTAAGCATGTTAATTGCTATCGGATCGCCTGCTCTGACGTACTCCCAGAAGTTTGTCAGCCTGAGGCTAGTTATGTGCAGCCTTCGCGATACCTTTGCAACAATCTTCTCAACGATTATTCTATACGTCTGTATAAGTTCTGGTGTAAGTCTTATCGAAACATCATCAAGTATAAGCAATATATCTATGTCATGGGCGCGCTTGTTCGTATCTATCCTTCTTGCCGCACTGCCGAATAGGATTATGCCTTTAAGCAGTCCACCAAGTTCTTTTTTCACGTTCTTTGAGAATTCGTAGGCTATGTCTATATCTGCCTTATCGTATCTTTGGATGTTGCTGCTTTTTTTAGAATCGACCTTAAAATCCAATTAGCCCACCTCTTTGAATACAGTATTGAACCGAACTATTATTCATGTTGCCATATGTATTTATTAATATTTTGGAATATCTACGTATTTTGATGTAATAATGTTATTATGATAATGCTATCACTCTAGCGGAACTTCGCTCCAAAGCCTCCACTCATTGCTTGGGGCGTATGCGCCTACAATATAATTTGGAGGAGCGTTATATCCTAGATGTCCGTGCCTCAACTTTGTGAAATTCATCTTTCTTCCACCCTGACTTAAAGCATATATAGGACTTCCGAGCTCTGCCAGGGTGTCTTGAAGTATCGTATTTGAGTTGAAACTTCCTACCTCTGCAATAAAATCCTTGAATCCTGCTTCCTCAAGCATCTTTACAACCTCTCTTGTCGGAGTATTTCCTTGCCCAGGGGTCAAATGCTCATCATCGTAACCAAAATTATCGGTTAGGTGTATGTGGCCTATTATCTTCTTATCGACCATTTTCTGGACTTCTCCAAGATACCATTTCTTGAACCTCTTGTCTGTCTCATCAGAACCTTCATTAGGTTTTGCCTGGAAATGCTGTCGCCATGTATTGAAATGGCCAGTATCGAATGTCGCCCTTATATGTTCTGAAGCCTTCTTTTTTGCCTCACTTTCGCTATAACCATAATTTCTAACCAATTTATTTGCCATATCCTTTCTTCCTTCTTCAACTATCCTTATGAGTTCATCAGCGTGAGAACCGTAGAATTCGGCGAATACATTTTCTGGAGCGATGAATATAGGATCCTTGAGATCTTTTTTATGCTTTTCCGTAGCCATCATCGCTTTGATACCTGCCTTCCCGAGCGTATCAGCAGTCCTCTGTATACCGACCTCTTCGATAGGCTTGAAGCGATCCATCTCATGTTTTATCCTTTCGTACTGCTCTTGAGCCGACACTATAGTTGATTGATGACCCTCTATCTGCTTTCTTAGATTGTCTTCCTGCTCCTTCAACTTATCTTTTATTGGCACATAGTCTCCCATTACTCCCCTAACTACTTGATCTTCCTGCTCCATCAACTTCCACCTTTCTTTTTCAGGCGTAGCATTCCATACCTGTTCCTCTATTTTTCTTTTCTCTGAAACCTTGACAAGCGCTTTCTTCCAATCATCGAGCTGCTCACCAAATCTTAACGCAGTACCCCTAGCTTCTTTGAGCTGTTGCTCTCTGAGTCCGAACATAAGCACTTCAGGGTCCGTCTTATTCTTGAGTTCTGAATCGTCCTTATGTCTTTCCTTGATATATTTCAACGCACTATTGTAATCATACTCCTTGACTATCGGAGTTCCATCAGAATTTCTTTTTGCATATACCATTCCAACCTTTTTATCAAACTCTTCTTCAGGGAAATAGAACTTCATTTCTCTATTAATAGCTTGTATCTGTCCTGTACGTTCGTCTGCAAGCATTATGTGCGCTTTCTCGTATTCTTTATCGTATTCTTTGAATAATCGCTGTTCTGGTGGAGTATTATCCTTATCTTTGACGCCGGCATCCATTATTGGTCTTTGCCATTCTCCTGTATGGAATACTACGGCTCCGCCTTGCGTCGCCTCTGCAGCAAAGTCTATGGCTTTGTTTATTTCTTTGAGTGTTCGTTGGGCCTCCTCTTCGCTAAAGCCGTTCTGCGTCAATCCTGAAAGTCCCTGCCTCCCAAATGTTGCGTGTGTAGAAACTTGAACCTCATTTATTTTTGCGAGTTCTCTGAACTGTTCTCTCTCAAGTTTTCCTAGTACTTCTGGTGTCGAACCCCTTCCACCGAATCCTGACTTGCCTACGCCAGCAAATGATATCTCAAGCTTTGCAGAACCCTGCCTGATTTTTGCTTGAAGTTCTTGGATGGGATATGTATCTGGCGCCATAGTCGTTCCTACCTCTCTGGGGGTAAGCTTGCTGCCCATACCATCATCTATTGGGAATTCAGCGAATTTTCCGGACTCCTTTGCCTCTTTTTGCGTCTGAGAACTATAATATCCTCTGTCAAGCGTATTGAAATAATCTATATTGAATATTGTCATTCTATTTTACCTAATCAACTTTCAATCTCTGATATTTATCTATCTGTCCGATGATATTCATAGATCTTTTCATATATTGATTTTCGTCTTTCTCTTTGTAATCGCTGTTCTGATTGAACCTTTCGAATTGTGATTTTAATGTATCGATGAATCTTTCTTCGTCAGGTGTTATCTGGCCGTTTGCTGCCTTATTTCTTAGTTCTGTCAGGCCATCATAAAAACTTCTGTTTGCAACATCGTACAATCTTTGTGGCGCCTGAAGGTTTTCAAAAAATTTGTTATAATTTACGTCATTTTTTGGGGCTATATTCGGTGCTTTTTCTGCGACCTCTTCAAGCGTTACTTCGTTCCCTTTTTTTCTCTTTCCCTCTTTTTCTTCCTCTTCTTGGATTATTATTCTCTTATGTCTTATGAGCTCCTGAAAACTTTTATCTATAAGCTCTTCTGTCTCTTCAATCTCTTGGACTTTCTTTTTTTCTAATTCTTGAAGTTCTTTACGTTTTTGGTCTAGATTATCTAGTTCTTTTTGCTTTTTCTTCTCTATCTCTTCTACATCTTTTTTCTTTTTCTGATCGAGTTCTTCTATCTCTTTCTTTTTTGTCTTCTCAAGCTCTTCTAGTTCTTTTTTCTTTGTGGCTATTGTGTTTCTCTTCTCTGTTCCTATCTCCTCTAACTTATCCATCCTTTCCAAAGGATTTATGTCCAGAACGTCGTTTGTTGTCCTTACCATTTTATGTTTCTAAAGATTGATTTTTTAATAATATATACTCTTATAGCGCGTATATCATGCCATATCTTTATGGATATCGCTACCACGTAAGTAATTGATGGGATTTTTTATATGAATTCCACAGCTTGAGCGCCGTCTTGTTTGCAGCCTCTTCATCCTTGCTCTTATCGACTTTCGGTCCCTTTATTTCTTCCACTCTTGATGGAAGGAAGGCTCCCGCTATCTCTCCGACTCCGAGGAATAATGATGTGAATGGTTCAAGTATGCTTGCATTATGCTCTTTCTTTTTTACAGTCCTTATGTTGAAGAATTTTTGTACTGGCGTTCTTGTATCTTTTTCCTCTTCCTTTTTTGCTTGCTCATCTTTATTGAATTCGCTCTCGCCAGCCTCTGCAAGATATTTCTCAAGGTCAGATGATAAGGCATCCATCGCTGCCTTTAATGATGCATCTATGACACTCAGGAGTTCGAGCTCCTCTTTAT
>CAZFVG010000013.1:0-11398 GCA_964522135.1 uncultured Methanosarcinales archaeon
TTGGAGATCTCCTTGTATCGTTGGAAGATATTTTAGATTTCCAAATTCAACAGTCGCTGTTCCGCCGTTAAGTACCGAACCATCGAAATTCTTCTCTGCTCCTCTTAAAGTGTCGCCGAATCCTGATTGCTGATTGAACATCTTCTTGAAATCCTGCGCATCTGAATTGTATGTCTTTTGATCGAGGCCCCATATCTGCACGTATCCATCTCCTGCAGCAATGTCATTCTCTCCTACATTGTCTAACTTAACAACGATGCTGAATCCTCCAGACCCTCCATCTGTTGTAGTTGCTGGCGGGCTTCCTGTCAGGAATGCACTATTCAATCCTACAGTCCCTCCTATAAATGTCTTTCCGACAGTCTGTTGCTGACCGCATCCTGCGACTACGACAGCCATGACGATTAACGTCATAAATATCCAAAGTTTATTCATAATATCACCTTTATTGTATTTTATTAATGATCTTGATAGCTCGTAAATTTTTATACGTTATCTTTTATTTTTTGTTTTTAATCTATATTTTTTTCACAAGGACATCTTGATATATAGATTTAGAGTATCCATACCATAACTCTATTTCCATAGGAGCTTCGTAAGCGCTTGTTCCCGGAGGTATATCTGCAGTGCATACTATCTGTCCATTGCCTGATTCATCAAGTCTTATTATCTGATCTGGGAGGCAGTTCATCGTTATATCTGTATTGGACAAATACACGTATCCTACATATACTATATTCTTATCAGTCGCCTTCACTACCTGACCGCTTGCAGGGTCGCATTTGTATAGGCTGAAATAATCGTATAGGTCATCATATGTGGACTGCTTGTTGTGATGTATGCTTATCGTGAAAACCGTTCTTCCTCGCGCAGGTTTCTGATCTATTGATGTAATCGATACAGGAGCTCCCTGTCCACCGCCAAGACTTACAATAGTTGGATTGCAAACCTTCTGGACGTTTGAATAAGGCTCAGGATCGATGCATACCATCGATGATGCATGAGTCGCATAACTGTAACATGCAGTGACCATTATTCTTTGTTGGAATTGCTCTAATGATGGAGGCAATGTAAATATTGTTGCCGGAAATTCTACTACGCTGAGATCCCCTGAAGGATTATTTGGATTTCTTCCTTTTAAGTCTATGATTTTGAGCCACGTTGTGCTCCAACCGTAAGTATTGAACATACTCATCGTTATAGGCATGAGTACAGCCCCTACGTCTGCCTGTGATACTCCTACGCTTATAGCGGTAGGTCCGTTGCCGCCTGTCTGCATGGCAAATCCTAATGAATTAAATAATACTGATCTTGGTGATATTGCGTTGTTGTTGAATGACCCTATTCCGAATGTAGAGAATGATAATTGTTGCTGACCATTTACGTTAGCGAATCCGAAACTTAGCGTCTGGCCTCCGACGTTCAATCCCTGAACATTGAACGCGTAGTTTCCTGCGCCGTTAGTCCATCCATTGAATGCTGTAGGTCTGGTATATGTTGTCCATGAATTTCCGCTGAGCCTAGCGCTGTAACCATCAACACCGACTATGTGCGGGTCGAATCCGTACACGAACAATGCGCCGTAAGTGTCTGATGATCCAAGGTTTGTGACCTGAACATCTATTGGAATAGTGTTAACCTGAGGATTTGTCGCCTGACTGTCATAATAAAATATTGTTGGAGGACTATCTTGAAGGAATTTTAAGTCAAGACTGTTATATCCAGTGTAATATTTTGGCTGGGCATTCGCTCCTGTTTGTCCGCAACCGCTAAGGACAAGAGCAAATATCACTAGAACGATACTTAAGAAAAACCAATTCTTTAACTCACGCATCATTTTATGTAAACCTTCCACAATATTATATATAAACCTCGTATTTGGTATATATAAAGATTTTGCTTTCAACTACTAATCGCCATTGAATGTCTGTGTCCATGAAGGACATGCTCCGCAATCAGTGGCGTCGCTCGATCCAAGAGATATTTTTGCTATGTTCTCAAAACACCAATCACACTTACTGTGACACGGATTGTTCGGACTTCTTGTCGGATATGTCGAATAGAATTTATATGGTGTGTTTCCGCTGCAGACGCAGGATGTCTTTGGATCAGTACCTGTTGATGAAGCGTCGCAGTTGTATCCTGATAACGCCCCGTTAGTTGCGCCGCATGCTTGACATATTGTAAGACATTTTCCTCCATAAAGTATAATTGCTTCGGGACTTCCTGTCGGAGGGCATACTTGTTTGTTGAGGTTTGCACAGTAGCTGTTGCTGTTTGAACCGCCGCAATATCCTTTTATGCATGCGCCGCTGGTTGCATAATTGTCACATTGGTCTGATGTTATATTCTGACATGAGAATCCTGTAAAATTAAATCCTTGAGCTCCGCATACAGAGCCGTCTGAAGAGTTGATGTTTGCGCAATAATCACACTTATTGATGCATTTCCCATTGTACTGCACCTGATATTGATCGCATTGTGCACCACTTAAACAGCAGTATAGATCTCCAGGACAATATCCTTTTATGCAATTGCCTTTTCCCGCTCCAGCGTTGCATTGGTCTATATCGCAGCTGCAGCTAAATTGGTCTGTGAATGTGAATCCTGGGAATGGAGCGTTGACTTGGCATTGCGGGTCTGTAGGATTTCCGGAGCAGTAATCGCATTTAGTCATACATTTCCCATTGTATTCTATCTCATAAGAGTTGCATGCGCCTTGTGTCGATGGCGCTTCGTATGTAGGATTATTCTTTATCTCTATATCTTGCTTGTCTATTGTCACATAAGTATATGCCAATGTTATTGTCAAAGGAGTCTGATAGTTTCTCTGATTTCGGACTATGCTGTTATCATCAAGGTAGCATCGTATGAATCCCGTGCCGTCGATTATATTTACTGTGTTGTCAGTCAAGCCGCATTTCAATGGAGTGCCTGATAACATCGCTGTGACCTTAACTTTATTTGCCTGATTCTTGTTGTTTATGTCTGTGTTCTGGCACGTGTCTGCGTCAGTCACATATCCTGTGCCCGCATTCTGTATATATATTCCGAACTGTGGCCTTATGGAATCGCTCTGTAGTAATATCTGTGGCTCTATTTTTGTAACGACCATAGGTGCTCCTTGACCCGAAGTTCCGCTATATGTCTGGACGGTGCAGGCAGCCGGACTCTGGTCGTTTGTTACGCTCGTTATATCTATACATGTAAGTGTCGTGAACTGTGTGGTATATGGATAGCATAGATTGAAATTGACGGAAGTCGTCGAGGTCTCTCTGAGTTTTGTGAGTGGCCTCGCCTGGAAGTAATACGTGAAATACTGCTGGTCCCCTTGAGGGTATTCTATACTCTTCCCGTGAAGTCCGAAGAGAACAGTCTGTAATGGATTTACTCCTTGCATGTTTGAAGAATTCTGTGCAGTCAATCTGTAATCGTCATAACTTACCTTCAATGTAGCGGGGTTGTTTGTGTTGACGTTCGCCGCTCCGGCGTTGGATATGGTAACTATCAGTCCAAAATTCTCTCCTTCATATATTGATTTAGTGTTTGCTGATGAAAATCCTATAGTCAACCCCTGTGTTCCTGTTTTATACACATCTCCGCTCGTTCCCTGACATCCAGACAGGAATATTCCTATACATATTATCATGATTACAGCCATAAGGTTCACATACGCATTTTTTGAGCGTTTTTTGTTGATATTATTTATTTTCATAAGCCTTATCTTGTAATTTTTTATTTGTATCACCATATATAATTATCTGTATGTTTTAACCGGTATCTATCGTCAGAGGAGTCGTTCCTTCTATCGAATACTCATATCTTGCCCTCGCAACGAACGTTTTTACACTCTTTACATCGTTACCGAGAAGTTTCTTTACGTCATCGAATTGCATCCTGCATGTGACCGCATCGAAACTCTCCTGCGCATTTGTCGTGTTGGTGTTGAACGTGTAGATGTTCCTATTGAGGCCGGTTTCATCAGCCTCTCTTGTGACTATGGGCGTTCTGCTGCAATCAACAAGCTTCACTTCATCCGGGACATCCAATACATAATATATCCCTCTTAAGACTTTTCCTTGCTGCCACATATTCTGAAGGCTTACCCCGAACGGGTATGAACTTAATTGGCTATTTCCTTGAGTAGGATCAAGCCTCAATGGTTGTCCCAAAGCCGGTAATCCAAGAGCCACAGGTCCTCCAGTATATATGGCTGTTGTTGTAGGGTCTATTCCCAAAGTGGCATACTGATCGCTCTTCACATCTGTACTGACAAATGTGTACTGTATATCTGATGTCGTCTCCATCTCAAAGTCGACTCTCACATTAACGTTATAATTTCCCTTCGCGAGCTGTCCAAGGTCACAATCGACAATGTTCTGATATTTATCCACTATACCTGTTATCGCAGGCGGTGTTGTTCTTCCTTGTTTCAAGCCGAGTATATAACAATAAAGATTCACGTCGATGGGCTCTTTGATATTCTCTGCGCTTATTTGCGCTTCGACGAAGACTTGAGAGTCTGGATTATATTTGCTTTCGAGCGGTTTGACGCTGTCGATATATATTCCGACCTTGCTTTCCTGATCTCCAGAATATGGTTGGCCAGTCGCTTGAGCAATCGCTCTGTTGATTGATGTTGCGACACTTCCCTCGACCTTTGTTATGGTGTTTGTTGTTCCTGTAATTACGAACCTGAATCCTGCAAGAGGATCTTTGATGAGAACCTGAGTGTTCTGATTAGGCGAGAATGTAGTTATGAGATAGAACGCGAGTATGAGCGTCCAGAATATTATGTATATTCTCGACCATTTGTGTATTATGTTGTGTTCCGGGAATCTTATTCCGAAGTATAATGGAAGTACAGGGAATAGGAATATTACCCCTGATAGGGCGAGTATCCATCTATTGTCCGGGAAGAATCCTGGAAGGAACGGCAGAAAATACGCTAGAAGTATGAATCCGAAAAACTCCACTTCATCGAAATTGAGTCTTTTTACTCCGTAGACAGCAATCACTCCATATACGAGCATGAATATGTAGACAAAGATCATAAATCCCGGTCTCTGAAATTTTGTATATGCGTCAAATAAGTGAGCCAATAACGCGACCCAGAAAAGTATCGTCATTTGTGTGCCGCTTCCGCCGCCGTCAACATCTCCTGAACTTCCAGGCCCCCCTACAGATTTTCCTGCATTGCGAAGATTGTTTAGTTTATTTCCTATGGCGCTTGCGACAGCTCCTGCAACATTTCCAGCGCTCGATGCCGTCTCCTGTTTTTTTTGTTTTCGTGCATCAGCGGTTTCATCTTTAAACGAGTCAGTGTTATTTTTCATTTGCTCTTTCCGAAAATCATAATTCTCTCCATACCTCTTCTTGTCTGCAAGAAATTTATCTATTTCAGCTTGATCCTTCGGCAACATCTCACCTTAAGAACTATGCTTGAGCGCATAGAATACCTCTTATTAATTCTGGACAATTTCAACTTTAAGTTCTGCTATTGTTATATCGTCGTTTACAGGCATTATTTCTATGCTATTTGTGCCCTTAACAACATAAGTGTTTATGTTCTTTGTATATTCTATATCTGGAGTATCTATAGTGAATGTGTGTCCGTTTATGTTTAAATTGACTCTTTTCCTGGTTGTGCTATCGACAAATCTCACTGTCAGTTTCACTTCGTATTGGTCGAGAACAGCGTATGGATTGTCCACAAATTTATTGTTCTGTAAATTTGTGCATGAATCTGGCGCAGCGCCATTGTTATTAACATATCCCGATGGACATAATCCGCATTGTGACGGATCTATATTCGCTCTGCATTTGTCGCTTATCCCTGTGATTGGTGTCTCCTTGCACCAGAAATTATCCGGACTTGCCGCAAAGCAGCAATCCTTGTCGTAGTATCTTGATGGTTGCGTAGTGCTTGAAAGGCAGACGTTATCATTATTATCTCCCGGCAATCCCTGACAATTCTTCGGGGCATCTCCAGAGCTATCATAATATCCCGTCTTACATATTCCGCAGTTGTTTGCAGAGACTGTGAACAGGCATCTATCATTTGCGTTAAGGGTCGGCAATGCGCACCAGTAACCGTTCCCCTGGAAACAGCAATCGGCATCCTGTGCCTCTGTGCATCCTGCAGGACATACGCCGTCGTAATCGCCACAGTTCGGCTGCTGGTTCTGATCAACGAAATAATTATCTTTCATCTCGAAGAAGTATGATGGATACGCTGGAGTCTTCATGTTGAGATTTACATACATGTTGTCAAGAGTGTATGATCCTTTATTGCTGTAGAATTTCAACTCATTCGCCCCGACGGTTATGTAATCCTTGTTCAACTCTGCAAACGTCCTTGTGCCACAGTCTGCAACAGAACTATATATAGTCTTCTTGTTAAGGTCTATACTTAATGGACCTACGTTGTTGAAATCGCAATTAGGATAGAAATATAATGCTATGCTGTCGAGGTTATCCTTTTCAGCCTGACTTATTGTGAAATATTGTGTGGCCTGAGCATTGCTGTAATCTGTGACGTCAGCAGTTATTTGCACATTCTCAAGAGAATATTTGTTTACAGACCAGAATGCCCATCCCGGTGACGGGACACTGAACACTAACGTGTTGGAATCCTGAAGAGTATCTGCATCCAAAGCTATTGGTTTCGGGCTCGATTCGCTTGTCTCTTTGCTATATATCTCTTTACCATTTAGAGTGATTATCAATGGTCCATAATATTTGTCTACTTTGAATGACAGAAGCGCATTCTTCGTCGCATCCTTGTTGATGTTAAAATCTACTTCGTATGTGGATGATTCGCTATCAAGCAATGCGTGCAGTATCGTTATAGCTGGAACACTCTTTATGACCTGTCCAGATGTGGGAGAATTTATTCTCGTTGCCGGGAGGTCGTATGATTTCTGATCTGTATTAACATACGTCACAAGGCCGACGTTCTGTTGCAAAAGCATAGTGGAAGTTCCGCTTCCGCCTCCTGTTGAATTTATGATTGCTGACTTATCACCCAAAAGCTCTGTTCTGACATCTGGAGGGAGGAACAATATATATAGAATTATCAAGACTGTCAATATCGCAACAAATGCGGCCGCGTTGCTCGCATACTGGCCTTTTTTCGTCTTATTCATCCTGTTAAAGCCCATGTGGCACCATATTCCTAAAACCTTGGATTAATCTTAGTATTATTGTTTATAAATCTTTTTATTGTTTCGTGCTGATTTCGGGCGTGTTTCGAATGATTAAATTTAAAATCCTGCGATGTTTCTATATACTTATGCGAATAATTCATAAAGATATCAAACAGGGAATATTGAAGTTAAGGGTAGATAGCGGTCAAGACCTATGGTATCTTTCAAGCATAATAGAATCCGGTGACAGGATATCCGGTATGACTGAAAGGAAGATAAAACTTGGTTCGGGCGGGGCAGATGAGCGGTCCAAGGTCAGTCGTAGGAGTGTATTTTTGAAGATAATCGTCGAAAAGATTGAGCATGATTCAAGTCTTCGGGTGTCGGGAAAGATAATAGAAGCTCCGGAAGATATTCCCAAGGGGGATTATCACACATTCGACATCATTGAGGGGACGATAATTTCGATTGAGAAAGATTATTGGACGAAATATTCTTTAAAGAAGCTTGACGAATCAACAGTTAATCAGCTTGCAAACGTTCTCATAGTAGCATTCGATAGGGAAGAAGCGATATTTGCAATATTGAAGGCTCAGGGCTATGAGACACTTCTTGATCTCAAGGGCGATGTATCGAAAAAAGATATGGAAGAAAAAAAATCAAATTTTTACCAAGAAATATACCTTCAACTCATGGAATACGACAAAAGGTTCCTATTCGATAACATTGTTGTTGCAAGTCCGGCGTTCTGGAAGGAATACTTGCTCAAAGAGGTCAAGGATGAGAAATTGAAGAAGAAGATAATACTTGCGACATGTTCAAGTATAGATGACGGAACTATAAGCGAGATACTCAAAAGACCAGAGCTCAAGACCCTTCTTGAAAAAGATAGGGCTACGCGCGAGCTGCGCCTCGTTGAAGAATTGCTCGGGAAGATAAGTCGTGATGACGCAGTATACGGATTTGATGAAGTCAGAGAAAAACTGAATTCGGGTAATGTCCAATCACTCCTTGTTTCAGAGAACTTGATATTTAAGGCACGAAGAGAATCGAAATATAATGCTCTTGAAGAGCTGATGAATGCTGCTGAATCGCTCAATGCAGAGCTATATATAGTGAGCTCAGAAGAGGCGGCAAAAAAGCTCGATGGAATATCAGGAATAGCTGTGATATTCCGGTGGAAGGAGAATTATCAATGAAATACTTCGACGAAATAATTTCTGATATAAAAGATAAGAAAGAGCTTCGCGCGCTCGATGAAGATTTCGTGAAGCAGAAGCTAGAGGCATTCCTCGATAATAAGAATCATGACAAGAATAAGAATCGCCTGATACGAAAGATATCCGATGCTAAGACATATAAGCAATTGTCTAAGAGCCGCGAATATAAATTCCTTATGAAAGAGATGCGCGCCGAATTACGCAAAGTCTACGGCGTATTCATCCTTGAGGGATATGAGAAACGCGATAAGCTTTTGTCAAAACTCCCTGAGGATTCCGAGTCAGAAGAATTCCTCAATGTGACAAACCAGCTTCTTATGCTGCATAAATCTACAAAAGAGCGCATCACTCATTACAAAGAATTGTACGATAAGATATTCTATACGATAACCGTCTTTGAGGAAGAAAAGAAACTTATCGATACGCCAGATGGAAAATTTATGATCATGGATCTCGCATGCGGACTCAATCCGTTAAGCGCGATATTCATCAAGGATAAGATAAAGAGGTATTATGCATCAGACATATCTAGCGAGGATTGTGAGTTCATAAAAAATTATCTTGATAAGACCGGCATAGATGCCATAATATTCCCACTCGATCTCATCGATGAGAAGAAATATTCCGAATTAAAGAAGATAAAGACGGATGTATGTTTCATATTCAAGACGCTCGATGGACTTGAAAGGGTCAATAGGGATATAACTGAAAGGCTTCTCTCGAGCATCACAACAAAATATTTCGCGATAACCTTCCCGACGCTGTCCATAGGTGGTAAGCGAGAGATAAAAGAGCATCGAAGGCTCTGGCTTGAAAGATTATTGCAGAAACTCGGTTGGACATTCCAGAAATTCTTGCTGGAAAGCGAACTGCTGTATGTTATAAAAAAAGGATGAAGTAAATATATATAATTTTTATAACTGTTTATTGATTGCTGCTGTTTTGTGGTGTTGTCTTTCTCTCCCTAGAATTATAAATGAAAATAAAATATAAAAAATAATCGATGTATCTTACATCTTCAACTGCTGTTTTGCTGGTTTCAATTCGAGCCATGCAATCTCGAACAATTCCTCGAGAGCGTTTGCAAAGAACGGTGTGTTGACCCAGATACCTACATCATAAGTTGGATGCACTTCGTTGTCATCAGATATCATAAATAATATCTCTTTCTTGTCGACTATGACGAACCTTGCCTTTGCGTCTGTGTGTCTTATCTCTGCGACACTGCCGAGATCCTTTATCGCAGGGATTGCGTCTTTATTCAATGGAGCAGCTATTCTTATTTTTACTCCGCGCTTCTTTACCTGCTCGAATACTGGTTTCAAACCCTCGATCTTTCTTAGAAGTCCTTGTGTCGTCGTCATTATTGTGACGCTCTCTTCTGCATTCTTGATTATTAACTCCATATGATTGTACAGGTTATGTCGTCCCTTTACGCTTCCGCTAAGGTCCGATGGCTCTATTATCTCTACGCCCTGCGTATGAAGATTATTCAATTCTTCTACTACGTCTGTCCCTTTAAGGTCCTCAAGTCTCTTTATCTTTTCGTCAGAATCTATCCTTACGTTCTTCTTGACACGCTCTACTATCTCTTTTGGAGGAACGGCTATATATTGTATAGGCTTTCCTATCTTCATTACTACGAATCCTTTTTTCTCAAGTGATTCTAGAATATCGTAGCTTCTTGATCGTGGTACGTTTGCTATATCAGAAAGCTCTCCTGCTGTTGATACTCCTCTGGACAGAAGTGCGGTCCATATCTTTACCTCATAGAGGTTGAGTCCGAAAAATCTTCTTAATTTGCTTAAAAATTCCTCTTTAACTATCATTTTAACCCCCCGACCATGCTCGGTCGGTATCCACCCCTTTTTACTAGATTTACTTACTTACTAAAAAAGAATTATGAATACTACTTTAAATATGTTACGGTTTTTAACCCTTATAGAATGGTTATAATTCTGTTACTGGATGACGGGGATGAAATTCTTTCGTATTCTTATCTTACATTTCTTTCATAATTTTACGAATCCGTAATCATTCTGTAGATTTCTCATTGTCAGAGCCTTTATGCCCTGTGACAATAATTTTGCATTTAACTCGTATGTTTTTGAATAATTTTTTCCCATCTTTATTTCTCGCTCGTTTTTCGCAGGTTTTGTCAGTTGCGTTTCCGACATGGTATTGTTGTGTGCTATTGCTGCTTCAGATACGTTCATAGAACAGATTATCTTTTTGAGCCTGCCTACTTTTGAATTGTCACCGTATATTGTTTTCCCTGTAAAAAGTGCATCAGTAACACTTATATCGAGCATTCCTAATGAATTTTCGAATTCTTCTTTATTTATTTGGTATATATCGAGCCATCCGTTGTAGTAAGCTGCTGTTGGCCTATCTGAAACCACAAAAACATCTATATCGCTAGATGGCTTCTTTGAACCATATGTCAATATGAGAGATACCTCTGAAAATTTATCTCCATAAAATTTTTTTAATACTTCAAGGATTTTTATATCATCATATTTTTTCGGAAAACCCATCTGTGTCATGAGTCCGAATCTTGTAAGATTCCGTTCAGCGAATTGGAAATGTTCCTGAAGGGCTATCCTCTCCGGCTTCGTTCTATCTTTCTTGTATCTCCATTCATCCTTTCTTGCTGTTGCATCGCATATTATCTCTTCCAGCCACATTGCAAATCCTTCGTAATCATCGATCCGCTTGTCACATATCCCGAATGGATTTTCTTCGCTTCGTGATGATCCAAAATATTTTTTGCTGTCTCCTCCTGATCGTTCTATATTCACAATCTCTTTTCCGATTGTTGAATGTTCGCAGAACAGTCCGTGGCCAAGAAGCTCGTGAAGTGTGTCAGGCACTGCTGTAGGCGTTTCCCTTACATATGCTTTGTAAGCTTTCGGGATGTATAACCCATAACTTTTGCTTTCAAATCCGTTGATATCACAAAATTTTTCCCATTCCTTATCATCATAGACTGTAAGAATTGATTTATCTATATCTATCCCTAACTCTTCT
>CAZFVG010000013.1:11408-16213 GCA_964522135.1 uncultured Methanosarcinales archaeon
TTACTGTTTCTTCTAGCGATTTCAAGAATCCTCCCTGTTTTGGTATCCTTTTTTTTCTTCAATATAAAAATAAAAAAATTACGGTTTAGTTTTGCCTTTTTTGCCATTCTTTTTCAGATTCTCAAGGATGATTTCTGCTTTATCTTTGCTCATCTCAGGGTTTATATACAGCCAAACCAGACCGCCTATTGCCGACTCAATATCTCTCTCGAACAAAAATACGCCTGCCCATGCGCCGTCTTTTTTCTTTGCATCTTTTCTTGCAGCGATATTTTTTTTCTTGTCATCGGAGATATACCTACTGTAGATACTAATAAGTTCCTTCCGTAGTTTTTTCTGGTCAACGCTATATATCATTTTAGTAGTCTCTTCCTCTAATCAGAGGCTTTACTCCTAAGTTTCTCAGATCGAGGTCAGCCATAGATAATTCATACCCATTCAGCGGTGTTGTTATCCTGTCCGAACCGTATGGCTTGTATCCTCCACCATATAATATATTGCCGTCATCGCTTCCATGTATGTGTAACTGTGTATCAATCGCCGGAAAATCATATATCATCAACGGCGGTGTCTCGAGTGCCACTGTTCCTATGGTGTACACTTCTATCCCCTTACTCACGCTTATTTGTTCTGTTTTCTCTAACATTGTTTCTAGTCCTTTCATTTTTGTTTCCTCCATTTTAGTTCTTACACCATACTTTCAAGTACGGTATTTTTTCTAATGTATTTCTTCCCGGACATTCCATCGGGAAATCTATTCTGAATGGCGATACGGGTCGCGTTTTCTCTCTTATGTATATAGGATTGAACGGTGTTCTCTCCTGCGGTAATAATGGAAATCCTCTCAAAGGATCGTATGGCGCTATTACTTGCGGCATATTCATTGCATATGTTTGCGTGTTCATTTTTTCTCCATAGCTCTCGCTATACATTAACTCGTCATACTTTTATTTTTCAATCAATTTTGGAAGTGCTCTTCTTGTGTCAGGAATCTTTCGTACGCAGGTATATCCAGAACGTTATGGATGTTTGCGTTCGTTATCTCGGTGATAGCCCCTATCTCTTCCAAAAATTCTTGAGTGTCAATGTGATTCTTGAATATTGCCTCGAGGTAAAAATCGAGTCCAGGACTGATTCTATATATAGTGTTGATATTTTTTGATTGCAATAGATACTCTTGAACTTTTTTTCTTCCATCATGGCTTGTCTTGAGCAATATGATCATCCTTATCGGATAACCGATCTTTTCGAACATGACTCGTGATCGATGCTCTATGATTCCTTTCTGCTCGAGCTTGTGCAATGTATCGTACATGCTTGATGTCGGATAGCCCATCCCTGACGCGATATTCTTGATCTTCTCTCTGCTGTTTTTTCTCAGCTTCAGTATGAGTTGCTTTTCCTTGTCGTTCATTTTGTATCTTGTGGGAATTGCCATCTAGCGAACCGTCGAGTTGGTGCTTGATGATATTAGACTCGATTCAATATCGGTATATACTCGATGTGAGCGCGGCAATCTTTTGTCATTTTCTTCTCGTATCGTTATCGCTTGATGTTTAATAAGTCTTATCCCAAAATTTTCGGAATAATTCTATATATAGTGTATTAATTATATAGAATCTTCTAAAGAACTTTAAACAAAAAAAATAAAATTTATATTCTATATATATTTATAGTATAAAATGAGCATAAAAAATAAGGAAAAAAACTTTAAGGGAGAGATACTATCCAAGCCAAAGAAAGTGAAGCTGGACCTTATTGATAGAAAGATATTATACTTATTATCCCTAAATTCGCGATTCTCTCATACAGCTATATCCAATGCGCTCAAGATACGAAGAGAGGTTGTTGCCTATAGAATAAAGAGGTTTGCAGAAGAAGATTTTCTTCACGGATTCTTCGCATTGATAGATGTATCGAAGATTGGTTACCAATTAAATATGGTGTACATAAAACTGCTTAATACCACGACAACCAAGGAAATATTCGAATATCTTGAATCAATCCCCGAGATAACACGGATAAAAGAATGTGCCGGCATATATGATATACAGATAATATTCTCGACAAAAAACATAGCTAAGTTTGATGAGTCGCTTGACGTGGTCTTGACACATATGTCCTTGATTATCAGAGATTATGATATATTGCGCATCGTAGAAGAGGATTATACTGGCCTCGAATTGCTGTTATCAGCAAATGAAAGAAGTAGCCTGTCCATAAAAGATAGGAAGGGTTCATCATTCAGCAAGGAATTCTCGCAGCAATCATCTGACGTCATAGGGGATATTGATGACAACGATAAAAAGATATTGAGATTGCTGCAATTAAACGCGAACATGCAGATACTGGAGCTTTCAAAAAAGGTAAAGATAGCACCTATTGCAATCACTAACAGGCTGAGGAAACTCATCGCTTCAGGTATAATACGGCACACATATCCCTTGTTTGACGTTTCACAGATGGGTTACCAGTGGCACAAAGTGTTTTTTCAAGTTAGAGACCTTAAGAAATCAGAATTTGTCTCCTATTTGAGGAACCATGACAATATATTGTGGTATATGAAACTGATAGGAAAATGGAATTATCAGTTCAGCGTATTCGCGAGAGATAACATAGAATTACACACAATACTAAATGATATACGCTCAAAATTCTCAGGAAAAATCGTGAGCTACGATACACTGATGATACTCCACCAGCATAAATTTGTACATAGGATAGATTAATATGCCTGCGCGTTGATTCCAGTCATGTCTCCGTCGTTATATACTCGATTTGATTTACGCGTCGTATCAAGATTTGTTGGTTGGTGTTAATCCTTTTGCGTTTTCTTTCGATAGATATATTCCTGCACAATATCCTCCATTTACAATCAATGTCGGGGGGCTTCTTATCTCTTCAGGGGAAACCAGCAAACCTTCCATCAATAGCGCGTCGTTTGTGCTCCTCTTAAGTTCTACAAACCTCCACTCCGGATTCTTTAACCTAAAAAACTTTATTCCCTTCGGCTCCTTTCGCTCATATGTATAATCAACATCCTTTTCTAGACCCAAGAATTTTGCGACATAGCTCGCATACTGATGACTAAACCTTCCTTTTCCCAAACTTCCCAGAGGGTTCATGTTGAACAATATTCCGTCCAGCTTTTTTATATTAGCATACTTTATCGCCGCTCGTGTAAGCTGTTCCTCCCAGCCTATGAGCAAGTCTAGATTCTTTTGCCCCGACAGACCATCAACATATAATACATGCTTATTCTCTAGCTTTGCCTTAACCGTGAGCAATCTTCCATAATTGTATGTATATAATGCATTTACTTCTTCATTCGGCCTTTCAGATTCATCAGACACCTCTTCATACCATAATTGATGTCCTGTAATACCTATGAATGCGGCGTTCTTCTCTTTCAGGAATGATAGTCCTTGGGTTTCATATTTTCCACCAAAACTCAGGCAATCATTTGTCTCTGATAAATAATCGTCTATTCTATTAACGGTATGTCCTACATGTATATACTCTATTATTTTTTGTGACCATACGGCCTTGATTATTGTTTTCAGGTATTCTTCTGTCGCTTCAGGGAATTTGTAGTCTGAGGATATCAACTCCTCCATTTCTGCGGCAAGATGCATTCTGTAATTGAAATCTTCTGGAGCGAATCGAATACCTCTCTCTACTGCCTCTTTTAGCTTAGGATATTTATACGTCATCCCTTTGCCATCCGGAGGAAAAGAAGGTGTATTGGAGATTCCTTTATGATCCCGTAAATTATCTTCAATCATCCCTTTCCAAACGAACTTGACCTTCTGTTTTGTCAGCATCTTCTGTCTGTCAAACTCTTTAAGGTCATCTTGCACTTCTTTCGGGATATCTGATTTATCAGGAATGATTTCTTGATGTTTGATGATAATGTTTGCGATATCCATCAATAGGAGTGCTCCTATTATGCCGGTATTCGTCTGGTCTATATTGCCTAGCACTCTTAGTTGAGGGTTTATAGCATATACCTTTCCACCGATTTTTGATTCTATATCCACACCTATGGTTTCTAATCCACTTATTTGGTCGACTTTGCTCATCGCCTCATTTATATTTTTGAATAAGTATTTTCTTGCCGTGGCATGGTTTATTTTGAATAATCTATAGGCTTGATCAACATATGGCGAGATATCGTTCTGTTTGATAGCGACTATACCGTTCATTACGCTCTCTCTAAGAATATTCCTGAAGAATATATATCCCAAAATCTCTTTGTATAAAAATTTATTTCCATCTATTTTTATGTCGAATTCCGGCGCAACTCCTTCTGTTGCACTGTCTCCCGTGTATTTTTTCACATCTACTTCTGGTGAGAAAGATAAGGGGATGGACATCTCTTCCTTATCTATTATGTCGCTGACAAGGATCGTTATCAAATTATCGAGATATACGTCTGAGCGGCAATATTCCGCGCTCTTATAAGGTATGTTCAGGGGTTTATTATTTAAGGCGTATATGGGACTTTCAAAACACTGTTTAGACCAGTCCAGGTGCATAAGCGCACTCCAAGCAAGCCATCTCATGAACGACTCCTTGCTCTTATCATTAAGGAGTTCTCCTTCACTCATCATCGGATAATCGCTGAAGATTCCATCATCCATCCTCTTTATGAGAACGTTTTCAATCCTTCTTTCAAGCGATTGTTTCACTTTGTCTCCATTCTCTTTAGTTCTTTTTCTACATCTATTTCTATTGCTGTTATGTATCCTTTTCCCATATTCCATAGTGGTTCGGGGTTTGATGGATTTGAATACTTTACCCAT
>CAZFVG010000014.1:0-15702 GCA_964522135.1 uncultured Methanosarcinales archaeon
ATCTGATTGATCCGTTAGAATACGAATTTCCATTGCTTAGGCGAAAATATATGTATTATGAGAAGGGAACTGCGCCAAAGGCGGTAGAAGCTGTCGCCAAATTCTTCAGCGAGAGTGATGGATTCATAGTAGTTTCGGGCGAATACAACCACAGCGTGCCTGCGGCATTAAAGAATATTCTTGATCATTACGGAGATGAGTATAAATATAAGCCAAGCGGGATAGTAACATATTCAGGAGGCCCGTTTGGAGGAGTCCGAGCAGCGGTTCACCTTAGAGCAATAATGGGAGAACTTGGAACTGTCAGCATCCCAACCATGTTTCCAATCTCTGCAGTCCAGTCAACATTCGATGACAATGGAAACGCACTCGATAAAGTATACGATGAGCGCATAAACGGATTCTTAGACCAATTCGAATGGTATTTAGGAGCATTGAAAGAAGCGCGAAAGAAAGGGACGCCTAAGTACTAGGATAGATTATCAGTATCCATTCCTATACTTTGAAATTCTCAAAATTTATAATGCGATTTGATGTTCAGAAGACATGCTTACTAAATCTGCTAAAGAGGAATTGATAAGACAGCAATATAGAATAATCGGAGAGCATTCTGCTGTAAAGACGTGTGGCTGGACGAAGAACATGATTAAGGGCCACGGCGGCTGCTACAAATTAAAATTTTATGGCATCATGAGCAACCAATGCATGCAGATGACAACATCAATAAGCTGCGCAAATCGCTGCACATTCTGCTGGCGAGGATACAAAGCTCCAGTAAGCCGTGAATGGAAATGGGGAATCGATGATCCGCAGTTTATATTCACAGAAAGCATAAAGGCTCATCACGCCTTGCTTCAAGGGTTCGGCGGCCAGCCAGAAGCAAAGCATATGTATCAGATGTCAAAAAATGTAAAGCATGTTGCGCTATCGCTAACAGGCGAGCCCATAATCTATCCTAGGATAAACGAACTTATCAAGTTATTCAATAAAGAAGGTATCAGTACATTTCTCGTCACAAATGCGCAATATCCTGAACAGATAAGAGATCTTGAGCGGGTGACGCAACTATATCTTAGCCTTGATGCACCAAACAAAGAGCTTCTAAAGATAATAGATGTCCCGTTGTTCCAGGATTTCTGGGAGCGTCTCGATAAAAGTCTCAAATATTGTGCAGAAAGAAAGGACAGGACATGTATCAGATTGACGATGGTCAAGGGAATAAATGACGTCGAGCCAGAACATTATGCAAAACTTATAATGAAAGCGCGTCCAGATTTCCTCGAGGTAAAAGGCTATATGCATATAGGCGCATCAAGAGAGCGCTTAAGCATAAAGAATATGCCGTGGCACGAAGAAATAGTAGAATTCACAAAAGAACTGATAAAACATCTTCCGGATTATGAAATAGTTTCAGAACATATACCTTCGAGAGTTGTCATGTGCGCAAGAAAAGAATTCAAGAAAGATGATACATGGTATACGTGGATAGATTTCGAGAGATACCATGAATTCGTCAATTCAGAATCAGACAAAGAATTCACAAAGCGCGATTATCTAAGAAAGACTCCTCAAGTGGGTCTTAGCGGCAGAAATACTCGGCAAGAAGCCGAAGAGAAGCATAAATTGAAGCTCGAGATGCAAAAGTCAGAAGATAATAGCAAGAAAGACGCCTTTGTCGATGAGAAGACGAACGAGATGGATCTGCAGTAGATATAGACTAGAACAACAAAATTTAAATAATATCCAATCAAGCTATTCATAAAAAGAGGTTTGAATGATTAATAAGCATGATCTTCTAGGAAAGGGTTGGAACACATCAGAGATAGAACGGGCGTCAAGGATACTAGATGAAGCAGAAGAGAAGAGACATCCGAAAGTAGGCCTGTTCAACAGACTTTTGATAGTTGCCCTGATAGTTTTGATGCTCGTCAACGGATTCATATGCTCTATAGTGCTCGTGCCGTTCATCTACGCCATAACAACATCATTCATCGTAGTCATAGCTGCGCTCATAGGTTTCATATTCGGAGTGCTCTTCAGCATACTTATATTCGACATAGAAAAGATACACAGCAAACAGGAGGCGAACCTCTTCGTCGTACTTGTCGCTAACGGGCTCGTCGGATTTTATTTGATAGTGAAATTCAGCCAAGAGTTCGGCATCAAGTCAGGATTACAGCCAAATAACAATCTATATATTATTGGTGCTGCATACGTACTTGCATTCATAGCGCCGCATATAGTGTATGAAGTGAGGAAACATTATGGACAAAGCATTAGGTGAATGGACATTGATCTATGTGAGAAACAGGGATCTCACGTTTAGAAAACTTGTGAAGCACGAGGAGCATCTGACGAAAGGATATATAGATTTTCACTTCAAGGACAAGATACAGACGTACATAATAATAGATAGAATCGATAATAGCTTATTTGACACCATAAAAGAACATGACACTAACGTAGCAGTATGCCTAAATATAGAGGATAATTTCAAATTTCTAATAAAGAATTGGAAAAAATTTTCAGAGATAAAGAATCTCAGCTTCATATTCGTTAATCTGAAGCTGAATGAGCGCTGGGTGATAAATCCTCATACTCACAGCATGGTCGCAGACCCATTGAGCATAGAGACTGGTTTAAAGACTATGTTCGACACTGCGAACGGAAATGTCGCCGAGATGAAAGGTTCTAAGAAAAAATTATCGATGTTCGAAGAGAGCTCAACATCGAACGATGAAGGAGAGGAAGAATAATTTCTCTGAGTCGCGATTTATTTCTTCAACGTACAGAGATAAGCTATATTTACTTTTATTATGTCCTCTATATTCAATCTTACGCGAGAGAATATCCTTTCTAATTGGTTTCTGCTGAATTGTTCTGAAGTATGGTCTCCTAAACTAGAATCTACACTCTCAAATAATACTGTTCCGTTATTGAGAACTTTTGTCTTAACACCGCAATCTTTGTAGACTTTTAATCTTTCTTCCAAAGCATCCTCTGAAAATACGCTGATTATTATCTTTCCATCACTTTTTAACACTCGTTTCATTTCGCCGAGAACAGCATATTTACTTTCTCCAAAATTTGCAAAAGTAGTTAGGCACATCGAGTAATCAAATTCTTGATTTGAAAAAGGCAATTGTGTTGCTTTAGCATTTAATATCTGCACAGATGGAAAGTTCGAAAATATCTTTCTCGCATCTTTTACTGCATGCGGATCATGATCTATGCCGGTTACGTTTGTTGTTATATCCAATATGTCAGATATGCTCCGACCATATCCACACCCTACCTCTAAAACGTTAGAATTTGGAGTAATCACATTATGTAAATATTTTTTCTCCTCATTGAACCATTCTGTATATGCGGGAGTTGCTACATAGACCATGTTTTTCCAATAATCAAAATTTGTTTTTGCAGTTTTCATAACCACTAGTAAGTCAATACAACTAATTAAAATCTTTGAGCCAATTTTTTGTCAAAAAGAAAAATTTATATACTATTTTAGGTAGTATAGGCATATGCATGAAATAGACTTGAAAGACAAGAAAATTCTTTTCGAATTGGATTTTAACGCCAGACAAAGTTTTTCAGATATAGGAAGAACAGTCGGTCTCAGCAAACAAGTGGTGGAATATAGAGTCAATAACCTTATTAAAAAAGGCATTATCAAAAATTTCTATCCTGTCATTAATACATCTAAGTTAGGATATTTTTATTGTAGAACATCACTATCGCTACAAGGAATTTCAAAAAGGGAATTAAACGAAATGTTCGAGACTTTAAGGAGCAGACCAGAAGCTTTTTGGATATTCGAAATGCAGGGCCCATTCGATATATTCTTCGGAATATGGGTCAAGACGTTGCAAGAATACCGTCAATTCATTGACGAATTCATGGCGAAATACTCCCCATATGTAAAGTTAAAAATGGAAAATATCGCAACAGACGTCATTCACTACCAACACAGATATTTATTGAATAGGATAGAAACAAAAGAAATTCACGTAGGAGAAGCAACGGCGCACGAGGAATTGGATAACCTAGATAAAAATATCCTAAAACAACTTAATGAGAATGCGAGAATACCTCTTTTAGACATAGCTGCTAAATTGAAAGAGAATCCTAAGACTATATCTTACCGAATAAAAAGGCTTGAAAAAAATAAAATAATAGAGGCGTACCGAACAGGAATAGACCATAATAAATTAGGGTTTACATATTATAAAATATTTTTAAGCATAAGCAATTATACCATGAAAGACTTAAGAAGGCTGCAGGAATTCATAAAAAATAATCCAGCGACGATATATTATGTCAGGGGAGTATCTTTGCACGCAGACGTTGATTTCGAGATGATGATTAAAGACAATAAAGAATTGTTTGATTTTATCAAACTTCTTAGAGATGAATTCCCAAAAATAATCGGATCGTATACTATAGCAATATTTATGGACACGTTGAAAGTGAAATATCTGCCTTTCTAGATTTTCTTCACGTAGCAGACTAATTTAATATCCTCGTCAGGGTAATGTGTTTTCCAAAAAATCGTCTTGACTTTAGAATATTCTTTAAATCCATTTTTTATCCAGAAATTCTTATTAGGATTCAATCTAGTCCTCCAAGAATCTGCGTGAATCAATTTAACTTTTTTAGATCTTGCATATTTAAAAAATTCTTTCAGAAGTTTTGTTCCGGCGCCAAATCCTCGTGCAGAAGGCAATAAAGTTATATGTATATGTCCGGAATTTTTTGGTACTCGAAATTTTGAATCTTCGGACAGCCCAAAAATTGCTCCGAAAATCATTTTGATTGTTCCGAACCAATGTCGACGATCTTTCTTATCCATAATAGGTAATTGGAAAAATATTCCTATACTTTTCAATAGAAAACCGCTTATAGATTCGTTGTGATCTTTATCGTCGAGGCAGCCGAGGAGATATCCGACAACCTTTCCCTTCTCTTCAGCTACAAAACAACTTTCTGGCTCTTCTTCGAGATAATATTTTATTTCATCGCTAAATCTTTTTTTATCGTTCGCGAGAAGGCTTGCAGACTTTCCCAAATTCCATGTCTCGAACTGTATGTGTTCGACGGCGTTTCTGTCTGTAGGTGTGTACTTTCGAATGATCATGTTAAATAATTTAAACAGAAATAAGAATTAAGAAAAAAAAATTATTCTGCTTCCGCAGCGCCTTCAGGTGCATTTGGCAACGCTTGTCTATTGATTATCATTATGTCGCCGATGCTCTTTACAAGGTTGTGCGGTATGATGACTCCCTTTGCGGATCCTAAAACCTTGCTGAGGAAACTGTTCTTTGTCGCTCGTACTCTCCAACCTGTAACCTTTGTCGCTTGGATTATTGCCTCTTCAACGTCACCGAAGTAATCTCCTGTATCAGTAAAGACTCTCATTTCGTAAGTCTCAGAAATTTTTTTCATTTTTAACATATAAATCACCTGCTCAAAGTTTTTTAACTACTAAATAAATAATACTGTTATTTATATAAGTTTCGATTTTAGGGATTCCGGTCCTATTGGTTTGAATATAAACGACGTGTTCTCGTCAAAATATCCGCATCTGAACTCCTCTATAGGGATTCCTGAACGTCTGCTCAGCATGAGAGCATATAACAGGACCTGTGTAGAGGCGAATTTCTCTTTATGAGCTTTAGGCTTGTAATCCCATATCCATATCTTCCCGTCTTCTATACGTAGGGCGTCGATATGTCCTGTGAGAGCGTCTTTGGAGCAGAATAGCTCCTCGAATCCAGTAAGTTCGCTCTCAAGCATCCAGAGAGGCACTTCCATGCTTATCGTCTTATCGTCAGTCTGGAGCATGAACATCTGTACGTTGCTGTGGGCAGTCTTGAATTTATCGAGCTCAAGGCCCCTTGCCGCAAGAGCAGAAACCTCGTGACCGTCGACCTGTTTTATGTTTAGATCAAAGTTCATCCGAAGGCCGCTTCCGCGTGGGCCCTTCAAGAAATATTCGTCCGGGCAATTCTCCCGTACATCGTATAAGTATTTCTTCAAAGAGGCGAGTCCATCAGAGCATAGCGCAATCATCTTTGGCTCATGTACTCTGTAATGATACCACCATCCGTGGCCGAAACTCTTGTGAAGAATGCTCTCTTGCTTTGCCATAATAATAAAATTAAAAGATTAGAATAAAAATATTGCCTTTTTCGAGGCTTATCTCCTTCTTTTCTTTCGCTCTAGAGACTCTATCTTCTTCTCTTCGTGAAGCACTTCGACTTCCTCACGGGCGATCCTATTAGCCATCTTCTCTATATTTTCGTCCATTCTCGCGATTCTTCTCTCTAGGAGAACAAGAACCCTTAAAGAATAAACTATTGCAGCAAGTGTTCCGATAATGATTGCTAAGATTACAGTATCCAATGCCATATTAACACCTCTTTTATGAAATTAACGAACAATAAGTATTTATCGTATAGGACATTTAAATAGTTTTTGATATTAGGACTCCCTCCCTATGAGCTGCTCGAAGCCTAAGCCCTTGCGTTTTGCTGTCGGGATATCGATTGCGTAGCTCTTCTCTGTCTTATCCAGATCTTCTATATTGATGAAAAACCAATCGATATTATTGAATTTTACGGCAATCCATGGCTCAGCGCCGAATCTATTTGCAAAAAACACTAATTCATCGACTTCTTTTTTCGTCAGATATTTCTTTGTATCTGCTGTCGCCTTGCATTCTATTGCGAGTCTTCTAAGATTATTTCCGGCAAGAATGTCTGGGCTCGGATACTGCATCGAACCTGATCCTGCGCTCCTTATAGCAACCCATCCATTGTTGTTGAACTTATGGATTAGATCTCTCTCAGAATTGCTTCCCTTGGCTTTCTTGTTAAGTAACATGGAATAAGAATAGCCAGCCCTATTTATAATTTTTATCTAGAAAATGAAAAGAATGAAAAATAATTATCCGCCGCCACCTACGCCACCATCGAAGCTTCCTACGCCGCCCATTTTAGCCTCTAGATTATGTCCTCTTCAGCAAGGACTACGAAGTCTCCTACCGCAAGGACCGCAGAAAATGGCACTAAGATATTGCCCTCTTTTGTCTTCTCGAGTTCAAGCTTCTCTATATAAGTTGTTGGATTAACAAGAACTATGTGTATAAGTTCTCCTGTCCTCGCCTCAAATACAATATCCCCTACTTCACCGAATCTTTTTCCTGATTTAGAAATGACCGTCTTCCCGATCAATTGTCTTGAGAATTTCTTGTCGTCTGTCATTTTTGGTTCCGATTTATTCATCATGTCAGCCATCGAGCATCACCTTTAATTATAATTTTAAGTCGATATATCTACATAAAGAGGACAGTCATATATAAATTTTACTATTTCAGAGTTTATCAATTGCAGACGTTATTTTTCTCAAGTCCGCTTCATTATCGAAGTCCATTTCCGTCCTATCAACGAATAAGGTGTGCGGGATTCTCTTGAATATACGCTGATGCTCCGCATGCACTATTTTCACCCAGACGAAAAATTCCTTTGAAGTGTCAAAGCTTCTGTTGCGTCTTTTGATGAATTCCTTCGTTTTGGATTCAGATGCCGACAGGACTAGTATGACATCAGGCCGTGGCAAGAATTTGCCGTCTAGCTCTGAAAGGTCTTCCATGATTTCCTTTTCAAAACCCTTGAAGAAGGCTTTTATGTATGTATTGTTGTTGAGCCAGAATGTGTCCATGATGACAACTTTACCTTTTGCAGACAATTTTCTTGCTTTGAGCATCTCAGTAACAAGCTTATTTCTCCACCAGACAAAAAGCTCCATGTTCCTGTTACGATTTGCCATGTCATCGATTATTCTTTTAGGATAATCTTTCTCTTCACCCTCAAGCACAGGGATTCCGTTATAGTGCTTTGCTAATTTTTTTACGAGCGTTGATTTGCCGCATCCAGGAGCTCCTACAACCGCAATTATCTTTCCAATCATAAAGATTCCACAGAAGAATATATTTAAAACATTTATGATTTATGTCTGCTTTTTCTTAAATCTTCCAGAAGAAAATTCATCTTGTCCGTGTCGTAACAGGTCTCTTTGAATTGGCATGATTTGCATTTATTCCTATTATCAACATATGGTGGCGGTTTAAGGCTCTCAAGAACTGATTTTGTTTTCGATATTATTCCTAATATCTCCTTTTCTAGAAATGTATTCATGACGAGCGGCCTTCCCTCGGAGCCAGCATATTTCAGGACAGCCTCCGTAGAATCCTTTCCTGCGTCGCGCAAAAGCAAAAGGTAAGCGCCTAATTGTAATTTGTGACCTTCCCATATCCCCTTATCTGGAACACGCCCAGTCTTCAATTCGACAGGGACATAATACTTGTTATCATATATCTCTATGACATCAATCACCCCTGAAAGTCCTAACTTTTCGGATTTGAAGAATTGCTCAGAGATTATTTTCGGAGTAAGTATAGTCCACAAACTTTTTCCGAAAACCTTTTTCGATTTCACGAATTCAGATACCCTAAGTGAGCGCTCTTTTGCCTCCTCAGCCATATGCGACCAGTATTCCTTGAATAAATCTAGCATGTTAATGTCGAATTCTTTAAGGCCAGATTTATGTTTTATTATCGCGTTGCGTAGTATCTTCGAGTAATTTTTCTTATATATCATATATATGTCCTGATAATCGGCAGTAGTTATAGAAGACACAATAGATTCTTCCTGTTTATTCAGCATATCATGAGCTTCATGCCATATCTTTCCCTTCACAAGCTCCTTTTTTGGAGCCTCTTCGACGAGCAACACGTCACGTATGAATAATTTTCTCGGACAATAAGAATACGCGGATAGTTGCGTTGCAGATACCATCATCCATAACAATGAGGATTAATTTATAAATTCTTTTGGAGGCTGTCTTGTGATGTGCAAGAACTATTCGAAAGAATTATGCTGATTTGACACGCAGGGCTACAATCTCCACACAGTCGTCGTGTTGATTTGCATAAACCAGATCGCAGCATTTCTCAAGCAGGAATATCCCAAATTTCCCGCGATATTTCTTTTGCAGCGATACATCTCTTGTCTCTATCATGCGCCTGTGCTGTTCTTTTTTCTTTTCCAAACTTTGTTGTAATATGTAAAAAAGATTTTGAGGAGCGTTATCAGAATGGACCGATACGCCGATGTACCAATCAGAGTTGCAGAGATCTACACGAACTCTCCTATCAGGGGATGAGCCATATGCGTGTATCTGCGCGTTTTGGACAAGTTCTTTTGCGGCTTCTACTATCGCCAAAGAATCGAATTCATGTATACCTGTAGATAAGAGATCTGACTCCATTGTCTGCAAAAAAGACTCGGCACTGCTTGCCGTCCTGTCATCTGCATTCACGAAATATGTTTTCCACGGATGAAATCCGAGGTTCTTTTTCTTGCTGGAAATATATTTATCAGAAACTATCAGGGTATCAATAGTGTTATCCATTGGAACCATACTACCTTATAGTGGACAATTATTTAAACTTTATGAATAACAAAATAGACCGCAAAAATTTTATAGACAACTGATCATAGACAGTTATGGAAGGCAATAATTCCGGCATAGACGAATTGCTCAAGAGCAATCCCGAACTCGAGCAAGATTATCACCTATCCGGGATGGATTTTGATTCATATCAAAAAACAGCTCTATTATCAATAAATAGGAAGCTTTCGAAAGAAGGATATTCAGGCGTCGATGGCTTGTTTGAGAATATCGTGTCAAGGTCCGAATTCCAAAGGTATGGTTATTTTCTAGAGTTTAATTCTGTCTTGAACATTCCAAAGCGCAGGGCACTGACATACCCAGAAATAGAGCTTTTGTGGGTAATGTTCCAGCAAAAAACGCAAAAACATATAAATATGAAAATCTAAAGACTCCTGATGGATAGTTCCCTGCTTCAAAAGTCGGGATTTCTTACAGCATATCCTGAAAAAGAGGTAATAAAAAGAGTAGTGGGAGAAAAGATTCGATTTAGGTGTACCCTTGAACAGGATATAAAAGACGTGAATGTAGAGGTATGGACGGATCTTACGGGAAGATTCCACGGCCATGAACTGAAGAAAAATAGTGAAGAATATTCTCTTGATGTGGATATAAAACATACTGGATTCTTCAAGGTGACATTCAGATGGAAAAATAAGGATGGAAAATTCTGGAATTGGCAATCAGGTACGAGCGAAAAAGATTTTTCAGAGATCCACGTCGACCCAGCGTACATCGATGACAGCATAGTCTACAACGCATTCATAAGATTTCTTGGTCAGGAAGATATCGAAAATCACAAGATGCCAAAATACGGTATGGCGGGGACATTCGATGATCTGAAACACAGGCTCGATGAGATAAGAGATATGGGGGTTGATGTATTATATCTCAATCCGATACATCCAATCGGAGAATTGTTCAGAAATTATAATCCACATGACCAGTACCCGGCGTATATGCAGCCAGGTTGTCCATACAGCATAAAGGATTACAAATCAATAGACCCCGAGATTGCAGTTGATAAGGATCATAGTCAGGGACCATACGCCTCTCTTTCAGACCCTATGAAAGAGTTCAGAGATCTTGTCGATGAAGCGCACAAGAGGGGCATAAAGATATATATGGATCTCGTCTTCAATCATACGAGCCATGATTTCGTTCTTCAAAGATTGCACCCTGAATGGTTCTTATACAAAGAGGACATAAAAAGCCTCAACACGCCGTACATATATCCTGATGAGATAAAGACAGGAAAGCCTTGGGGAGATGCTATGCACACATTCTGCCCATATGATCATGGCTATTGGTGGTCTGATGCTGCGCAATTGAATTGGGAATACATGATACCGGATGCATCGAACAAGCCGCCTAAAAATCCTAGCATAACAGAGATGTATGAATATTTTAAATCTATACCAAAATATTGGATAAAGCACTTCGGCGTTGATGGATTCAGGTGCGATGTCGCGTACAGGGTACCTGCAAGTTTCTGGAAGCAATGCATACGCGAGGCGCGAGAGTTCTCAAAGAAGGAGCATCCAAAGAACGGCTCGATAAGTGGAGATATAGTGTTCATCGCAGAATCATACGCAGATGATGTGAGAGAGCTTCTGGAGTCAGGATTCAGCGCGGTCTATGGTGATTACTCAAACAAGCTCTACAACGTACTCACATTGAAAGGATATCTCGACTATATCTATAATCTTAATGGAAAATTTTTCCCGGAGGGTTCGAGGTTCTTCATATTCCCGGAATGTCATGACTTCATTAGAAACACAAAAAAACTGATAAGCCAGATGAGCGAGAACGAACTTCTTGGAGAAAGGGCGAACAAAAGCAGATGGGTGATAACCGCAACACTTCCCGGGATTCCGATGATATTCAACGGATTCGAAAAGACGGAGTGGCATCCAGTAAATTTATTTTCATATGGGACGATAGATTGGGAATCTGATAAGGATCTTAAGAAATTCATAACATCAGTCAACAAGATACGCAGAAAATATCTGGCATTCCAGAAAGGAGATTACACGTATCTAGGCACTAATCAGGGTCTGACAGCGCAGAGCCAGATATTCTCGTACATGAGAAGATGTCGTGGCACTGACAAGGACAAGAAAGATTCGGAGAATTTTATCGTATGCGTCAACATGGACATACATAATAAAGCTGGCGCCACAATATATCTTAATGACGATTCAGGGATAGATTTCAGTAACGAATATACATTGAACGATTTATTGAACCACAAGAAATATGTCAGGAATGGAAAAGAGTTCGTTGTTCTTCTCGAGCCGGGAGATAGTCACATATTTAAGATAGAGCAGTAGAAAAAAATGGAAAGTAAGACAAAAAAGGGGGTTTCACCAAATAAGAAACTTAGGGCATGGGTCATCTCTATAGATATGGGATATGGCCACCAGCGCGCGGCATACCCTTTGAAAGACATAGTCTTTGAGCGCGTCCTTACAGCAAACAAAGATAAGATGGTCTCCGATAAGGAACGTAATCTATGGGAAGAGACAAGAAATTTCTACGAAACAATATCGCGGATCAAAGAAGTGCCGATACTGGGCGATCCAATATTTAGATTATATGACAAAATACAATCGATAAGCCCGCTTTTTCCGTTTAGGGATCAGTCAAAACCTAACTTCTCTGTTCTAAGAATGAAGCGCATGATAAAAGACGGATTCGGAAGGAGCATTGTTGAATATACAAAAAAAGAGAACATTCCTGTCATAAGCACCCATTTTACGCCGGCGATGATGTTTGAATATAATGGCAGGGAATCGTATTGTGTCGTCACGGATACTGACATCAATAGGGCGTGGGTCTCTGACAACCCTAAATCAACCATAACAACATATTTCTCTCCATGCAAACATGTAACGTTGCGTTTAAAGCAGTACGGAGTGCCCGATGACAAAATTGTAGAGACTGGTTTCCCTCTCCCGAAAGAAAATATCGGAGTGAATGAAGAGATAGTAAAGAAGGATCTTCTACCACGACTTGTGAATCTTGACCCGACAGGGATATTTTTCGAAAAATATAAGGGACTAATAACGGAAAGATTGGGCTTGAAGAGTGGACAGAAGTTCGATTCCAAAAGCCTCGAAAAATTCAAGACTCATAAATTGACCATCACGTATGCCATAGGAGGGGCTGGAGCCCAAAAAGAGATAGCCTTAGACATAATAAGATCATTACGGGACAGGATACAGAACGAGAGCATACAATTAAACATAATAGTCGGGATAAAACTTGACCTGAAGATGTTTTTTGAGAATGCCCTGAAAGAGCAGGGACTTTCAGAAAATCTAGATAAGAGCATCAAAATAATATTTGCATTCGACAAGAAAGACCTGTTTGAAATCACGAACAAGATACTGCGCACTACAGATATATTGTGGACAAAACCTAGCGAGATGTCTTTCTACACTGCTCTTGGCATTCCTATAATAATAGCTCCTCCTATAGGCTCACATGAGTATTACAATAAAGAATGGCTCGAGCATATAGGCTCTGGGTTCGTTCAGGATGATCCCCGATTTGCAAGTGATTGGATATATTACTGGATGAACGATGGAAGGCTTGCGGATGCAGCAATACAAGGGTTCATAGACGCTCCGCGGATGGGAACGTATAATATAGAAAGATATCTCTCTTTGAAGAACAATATTTAAAAACAAGAGCGGATAGAAAGTATTGTGACAGAGAATGACAAAGAAAAAAACTAAGAGCAGAAGAACGCCTCCAAAGAAGAATTCTAAAAAAAGCAAGAGAGGAAATAAGCTTGACAGGATACTCAATGTAGAGGAAAAACTCCTTACAGCAGAGAAAAGGATAGAAAACAAGGAGGGCCAGCTTGCAAGCGAGGAATCTGCCATAGAGAAAAAGGAGAACACAATAGAAAAAGAAGAGAAGGTTACTGAAGAGATAAGAAGCGATCTCAAAAAAGAATCTTCAGATCTTGAAAAGATCCAACAACTCGAAACAGACATAAAAACAGAAGTCGGAGAGCATCCATTAGCTCGGGTCACGACAAAAGATATAGCAAAAGGCCTTATAGGAGCATTCATCGGTCTTGCAATACATTACACGTTCGTATATGGTGTGGAAATCTCACAGAATCTGACGATGACACGCGCGACATTATTGTTCCCGATAACATTCGTAGTAGGATTATTATTCATATACGCTACGGGATTCAGGAAAGTGACCGATACGAAACTTTTGATGTTCATGCCTGTGCGTCTTTTCGTACTCTACATATGTTCGTTAATCATGTCTATCGTAGTATTATACATGTTCTATCCTAGTTTTGGATCATCATTTGAAGCATCATATAAAATGGTTGCAGGAGTAATGCTTGCGGCGATAGTTGGAGCCTGTACTGCAGATCTTCTGGGAAAGGAATAGATGGCGCCTTTTATTTCAGGTACGGATGCTGCAGAATCATCAAGATTCGTAGCCGAAGAGGAAAACATCGATGAAAGAGCACAGGTTATAGTCAGAACTATTGAAGAAAAAGTCCTCTCGTTCATAATACATTATAGGGATTTCTATTCTGAATATAGCAAGCTAAATAACGCTGTCCAGGGATCAGAGAACATACAGAACGAATTGAAAAGCCTCAGGATGGCTACTGATACCCTTACATCAATAAAGAACATATTCGAAAAGGAACTGAGCGGATTCGTACGATATCGCGAAGTCCTCAAGATGGAAGAGAGAGAGATCGAACTATATGAGGGCGCCCTAAAAGATTTGAGGAACATGCTCTATGACCTCGATGCATACATAAAGAACCTGAAGCTCATCACGGCGTGGGTGAGTGGCAATGATCCAGCAGCGACTACTGAAGGGATAAAGGCAGGAATAAAGAGAGCGTTAGACCTGCTCCAGAAAGAATATGAAAAATTCACAGCAGAGGATGGCGATCTGATAAGGATACTACGGGCATACAAGACTATTGCTGGACATAACTAATAATTCTCATGAGACTATCAGAATACAATTACGACCTTCCCGATATACTCATAGCCCAAAGAGCCCTTAAGAATAAAGATGATTGCAAGTTAATGATTGTAAAGAAAAATTTTTCAGATAAGAGATTCTACGACATCATAGATTATTTGGAGAAAGGCGACGTACTTGTACTTAACGATACGCGTGTCGTGAAAAGAAAATTCTTAGGAAGAAAAGAGACAGGCTCTCTTGCAGAGGTAGTGCTGCTCAAGAAAATTTCTAGAAAAATATATGAGGCAAAAATAAAGACAAAGAATCCGCATAAAGGGACCAGAATCATCCTAAAGAAAGGATATATAGATATAATAGATAAGAAAAACATCGACACGTTTATCGTAAAAATAAATTCTAAAGAGTTATTGAAGGATGCTATACTTCCGACACCACCATATATACATAGAACTCTTGAAAATTCAGAGTATCAGACTATCTATTCAAAAAAAGACGGGTCGCTTGCGTCACCAACGGCAGGATTACATTTCACAAAAAAATTATTGGAACGAATAAAAGAAAAGGGCGTAAAAATAAGATATGTCACACTTCATGTAAGTTATGGAACATTCAAAAATATTGATGACATAAAAACGTACAGTATGGATTCGGAATATTATGAGATACCGAAAAATACGGCGACAGCTATTAATAATCGGAAGGGAAGGCTCGTTGTTATCGGCACAACAACCCTAAAAACTCTTGAGAGTTCATCGAAGAATGGAAAGATAAAGTCTGAAAAGGGTTTTTCAACCCTATTCATCTATCCTCCATTCAAGTTTAATTCAGAGGTCGACATACTCGTGACAAATTTTCATCTCCCTAAATCGACTCTTTTATTGCTTACGTGCGCTTTTGGAGGTCGAAAAAGGATTTTTGACGCATATAAGCACGCTGTGCTTAGGAAATATAGGTTTTTCAGCCTAGGAGACGCCATGATGGTATACAAAAAGTAATCAACCAAGCACAAACATCGATAAATACTATATAAACCATAAAAAATATCAAGAAAAGTTTATAAATAATTTCATATTCCTCTCTATAAATGGCAAAAGATTCTGAATCGAAGGCCGAATCAAAAAACGGAAATTCTAGAACTGAAGATAATATGACATATTCATACACGGCAGAGCATTTTCATACGGCGCTCGAGGATGAAAATAG
>CAZFVG010000015.1:0-15240 GCA_964522135.1 uncultured Methanosarcinales archaeon
ATGGAGGGGCGCAAATCTATATTTTTTCAAAGTATATTTCTTATGTACACCTTCCATGTTTAGGAATATATCATTATCTTTCATAGGCACCATAAATTATAGGCTTGCAGGATAATATATAATAACTAAGCATCATATCCTCTCAGCAATATTTTTTATTAGTTTGTGGAATATCCAACATGATACTATAAAAAATGTCAATGTTGCTAACGCAAAGGCGGACAGTAAAATAATGGATGGAGGGTGTTTGTATATTATTATATCTCGGCTAAAACTGATTATATATGTCATAGGATTCAGGTTTATTATAGGCAATAATCTGTTCGGGATGTTCTCTTTAGCATATATTATGGGAGTCAGGAACCATCCAAAAAAAACTATGTTTTTCCAGACATTCTCTATATCGATAGAGTAGGAGGTTATCGGCGATATCACTAATGAAACTCCGAATACTAATAATATCTCTAAAAGCAATATCACAAATATTATTAGTATAGACCAAGATAAGCCGACAATAAACCATGCTGTACACAAGAGTATGCCTAGCTCTATCAAATGAGAATAGAAACAACTCAATATCACGCTAAGCAACAATAACGGCCTGTTAACGTCAGTCTTTTTCACCATATTTGCATAATAACTGAAAGTCGTCATTCCATACGCTGTACCGCTATTGAAAAAATTCCAGTGAACTACTCCTATAAGCACATATAATGGATAATGTGATATATCCGCTCCGAGATTCTTAGAAAAGACAAGGTATAATACCCCAAAAAGTATTAGTGGATTGATTATATGCCAAAAAAAATAGAGGTTTGAATTTTTATATTTTGTAGTGAAATGCGTTTTGCTAAATTCCCATAGAAAATTCAAGTAATATGCAATCTTTGACTTACGCAATCTCATATATGCTAATTCTTAAAGTAATTTAAAAAAGTTATGATAATATACGAAGAAAAGAAGCCATACTAATAAGCCTAATTACAGGTATCAAAATCTTTTTTTGGGAAACGTTTTGACTGGAAGACGGCTCCCAACACGGCCTGAGGAAAGGGCAGTTCATATGCCCAGACTTTTTCTCCTGCACGGGTTATCTCGAAGAGATAATTGCTTGTTGATTCAGTGATTAACATATCATCATTTGGCAGCTGCTGTACAGAGCCCATTACGTTAGAGAAAAATGATTTTTTAGGCCACGAGGTGTATTGCCAGATAATATTTTTAGTATTAGGATCTATCTCGACGATTCTGGAATATCCCCTGTTAAATCCGTCATCAAAGACCAAGATAGTATTATTTTTAGTTATAGTAGGGCTGTGCTGCCCATCCAAACTATCATAGTACCACACTAGTTCTTCCTTATCTATATCTATTATGCCTATAAGATTTAGGTTCCTGGAAGAGAATAAGATATAATTTTCTTTTATGGCGTCGCTTATATTCTCTCTTATAACCTCTATTTTATTGGAATGCGTCAGGTCCAGCCTTCCCGCTAGACCCGGGATATATGATCCGAAAGAATTTGGAAAATCTGTCTCTGATATATTTATCATCCTATCTACACTAATATTTTTTCTTAATATATCAAGAAGAGAAACTTCCTTTATGATGGTTCCATTTCCAGCGAGAACGACTATATCATCGTATACTATTGGAATGATCTTATTATCTATGTATAAATCTGCAGATTTATAGACAAAGGTGTAAATTTTGCCATTGTAGGTGTCGAATGCGTGATGCGAGTTTAAAGGTACTTTCCATAACAGATGAGAATTTTTGTCAACTTCTCCCATAAACCCATTAGTTATCCCTGTCTCTCTTGTCGTGAACAAGAGACTGCAAGTATCTTTCATATAATAAAAGGTACTTAGAGAAGAAGAATTGTAATAAGTGCCGTTGCCGTTTGGTATATTGAACGAGTGTACAACGCCACCGTTCATATCCATGGCCTCAAAAGTGCCGTGTGGGTTAAGAAATATAGTATACCCATCATAAGCCTTATCGGAATTGTATGTTGATACAATCGTGCGTCTATTTGAATATTGCCTAAGGAACATGTAAATATTCCGTGTATCGTATATATAAATTCCTAAAATTCCTACTATAAGGATTAGAGATAATATAATAATAAAGATTCTTGAAGACAGCTTTTTCGAAATATGTTTCTTCATAATGCCTCACTGACACAATACAGATATAAAAAAATTATATGTTGAAAAAAGTTCGAGAATATATAAATATTACCATTTTAGTATAACAACAATTGTTGGCTAACTCCATGAATCTTCTACAGCATAATATATATGCATTTTGTTGGTCACAATTACCCTAACGTATAGTATATATATAGACTCCGTCCCTAGAGTATACATTGTTTAAGAAATCACACGCTATAGGATATGTTGAATACACTATCTTAGTGTGTCCAAGAGATTTATTTTTTGGGTAGGTACTAAGAAGGCTCTCTTTGACAGCACAATCCGAAGCTGCATAGAACGAATCGACTATAGTTATGTTCCTAGATCGTAGGCTGGATCCCGGCACAGCGAATACTGTGTCATGGCTTATGGGATAGACGGAAAAAGCAAGTAGCCCTGGTACAATTATCGTATAATTAGTTCCTATATTATCCTTTACCCATAATAATGCATTATAATCCGCATCAGAAACTATGTGCTGAGGAACGAATCGGTGGTCAGGAATTATATAATAATTATAGAACAATCCTACGGATAAGAACAGAATCAATAGTGATATGATCCCTATCGATACAAAATTATTTTTTATTCCTGAATATATAAGTTCTAAAGCATGGTATACTCCTATTGCTGAAAGGGGCACCAAGCTTATCATCATATAAATTAATGCGCGTTGATATGGGATTAATAGTGTAGCCTTAAAAAAAGAATAACATATTATGGAGAAGATAGGCAATATGAGAGCTATCAAAAGAATTTTATTATATTTCTTTTTGAACACGAAATATATACCTAGCATTGCTGATAGGATGCCTATTATCCCATAAATCTGAAACAGAGAATATTCTACCTCAAACCCCGATGTCCACCCTGTCATAAATATAAAATATTCTTCTAATTTATTGAAACCTATTAAAAGAATTGACAACATAGCCAGAGCCGATAGGTAGCATACGTGCACAAATTTTATTTTTTTATTATACATAAGGTATAGTGTCAAGACGGATGTGATGAATATAGTGGCTATCGGGTAGACCACGATAGTCGTCAGAAAGAATATCGCAGAAATAAATTTTAAACCATCCTTTAGATAGGTATAAAAGAACATAAATATCAAAAAAATGCTAAAGATTATTGGGACAAAAAACCAGAGGCCATAGATATTGATGTTTCCCCTTATCGACAAAAAGAACAATCCGGCCAGAAGACCTATATAAAAATTCTTAGTAACAAGATGCACAAATATAACTATGCTCAAGATGTATAAGATGATGAACGATGCAGGAAGAAATCGCTGGTTCAAAATAGGATTCAGGCCTGTGAGGGTAAAGAACTGCGCTATAAACGCGTGAAATCCTAATTCTAAATCATTAGCTACCCCCATTACAATATAGGGATTTGTATTCGATAAAGTTCCTTTCTCCATAAAGGAAATGCCTTGTGCGAGATGCGTCCACTCATCCCCATGTATAGGATATGGATAAAGTCCCGATATACATCCATCGCATTTGGAATAATCTATATAATGCGCACCATATACTAAAACGACGCCTAAGAGTATTAGCGCTACAAGCAGCAGATATTTGGATTTATTTCCATCGATTTTCACAATCTATATGAGGACGGCGTTTATATAAATTTTACTGAATAAATTTATAAATATCCGCTCTTAAGATGCATCATGCTTGAGAATATCCTTAAACCTGATTGGCTTGAAAGAAAACCAAGGTTTGCGTTTCTTATAGGATTAGTATATGCGATAATAGGGATAGTCGCTGCAATGATAATATTTCCGAAGAGTCAGGGAATAGCGAGCATAGCATTCCTTTCGATGCTTCTGATACCTTCTCTCAACAAGATACTCGACATCGAAGAGATCCAGGATTCGGAGTCAAAGAAATTCTCGTTCAAAAAGATTTGGCGGGACCATAATGATGTCATAGAAGTCTATTTCCTATTATTTCTAGGGATATTCGTGGCGTACGCATTGTTCAGCATCAGGTTTCCGAATCTTCTCGTCCAGGGAGTGTTTGATAACCAGCTCAAGGTTATAGGAGTGAACACTGGACAGGCGATAGGAGGGGTTGATTTCTATTCGATATTGTTTAATAATTTCAGGATACTTGTGATATTTGCCATCCTATCATTAGTGATAGGAGCAGGATCAATATTCTTTCTTGCATGGAACGCTTCAGTATGGGGTGTGGTCTTCGGATTTATCGCGACATCAAGCAATAATGCATTCAATTCATTATTCGGAATATTCCTGAAAGTTATGCCGCACATGTTTCTCGAGGCTGGGGCATACTTTTTTGCTATAATCGCTGGCGGGATAATGAGCCAGGCCGTCCTAAGAGAGAAAATGGGCTCAAAAAAATTCAATTATGCGATGAAAGACGGTTTGGTGTTCCTTGTTGTAAGTCTGATACTTCTCGTGTTGGGGGCGTTTGTCGAGACCTATATTTACACCCTTCTTTAGAACCATATTTATAAAGCCTTTATAAAGCCTTTTTAAATAACCTTTCCACTGTCGAGTAAAACCGATAGTTTAATATATAAGAAGGGCATACATCAAGCATGATCGGCAAGGGGTTTGTAGAGACTGTACTTAACAGTTGCTACATGGTATTTGACAAGCAGGTTCCAGGATTTCGGATAATCTATAAGAAAGAAATCTCTAATTTATTTTCTGAGAAGCTCGCAGAAAAGAAGCTTAAGACAAAAAATATCCAGAATCCGAAGGTATTCGATGTATACATCTATTCTATGTTTAGAGTTTTTTACAAAAGATTAAGAGACAAGCCAAAGATACAGCTCATATTGAAGTTCATTGGCAAGAAGATATACGACGATTTCAAAAAAAAGAATAAGGTTACAGGAAACGTAAAAAAAGATCTGCCAGTAATACAAAGATATTTCCAGAAGAACAAATTCTTCACGAATACCCAGATAACATGGTCCGATAAGAAGAGGTTCAGGCACATAATAAACAATCCAGTCATATATGACGCCGCTAAAGAGATATACACTGAACTCGGATTCTCGATAAACATAGTTTCTAAAGTCATGGAAGCTTATTTCAACGAATACAAGATAAAGGTATTCGAGAAACATTTCAATCCATACCAACAGAACAAGAAGATAATAGAATTCTGGGAATTCAAGTAGAGATAGCGAGGAAGATTAAAATAAACATCTTTAAGAATAAATATTCTCGGCCAATTTTGACAATACTAATAATTTGTGCCATTCTTTTACTCTCTTTGTCCATATTCACCGCTTACAAATTTATATTACTGAAGCAACAGAATCTTGGCACTCCTCCTCAAATTGTTCTTTTTTTAGTTTTTCTAGCCGTTCTAGTTTTTCCTGTTATCGAACTAATAAGTTACATCGTATCCCTAGTGTACATTTACAAAAATAAATCGTGGGCTTATCTTTTATCCTCTATAATCTCTGCACTTATTTTTTTGAATGGATTGAACAGCATGTTTAAAGCGAAAGTAGGCTTTAACGTTATCTCGATAGTAACGTCTGTATTTTGGATAGTACTAATCATTATGTCTTATATATTCTACAACGAGTCGAAAAAACACAAAAAAAATAAAGAGACAAAGTGAACGTCATCCACGATAAAAACAATAATACATTCTATATAGAGATTGACGGAAAAAGAGCTCTTACGCACTACACGGTAGTCGACAAGAAGGTAATCGATTTCGATCACACATTCGTCCCTCCTGAATTTCGCAGCAAAGGTATCGCAAGGCTATTATTTGAGGAAATCGTTAAATATCTCGAAGAGCACAACATCAAAGTTCTCGTATCATGTTGGTATGCAGAGAGATTCTTCAATGACGAGAAGTACAGGAAATATCTTGCAGGTATATGATACAAATTTATTTCAGATTATCCCAATATACGGGATGCATCTTTATCAGATGCCCGCCCCATCCTACCCCGGCACCGACGCTCATCACGGCAAAGATATCATCCGGAACGATTGCATAATGTTTAAGGCTTGTGACCAAGTCTTCAAGTCCAGGATTATCGACTTTTTTCTTTAATATCACATCGAGCAATGTGGGAATTGTCGCTACAGAACTATTTCCGAGGTATTTTACAGAATTCGGAACCTTGTCATGCCTGTATTGATCAAGATATGCCCTATAATTCTCGCCCGCGTTAAGCATCTTCCTTATTTCGTTCAATGAACTTCTCGAGAGTATCTTCTCGCTGGCCTGATGCTTCAGGAGATATTTTACATCATCGGCGGCCAACTGTTTTCCGTAAGCAACATTATATTTCTCTATAAGCGCAAAGAATGT
Organism: uncultured Methanosarcinales archaeon; assembly: GCA_964522135.1. Lineage (GTDB taxonomy): Archaea > Nanobdellota > Nanobdellia > Woesearchaeales > UBA9642 > UBA9642. Next base: position 6,527 of record CAZFVG010000015.1, read on the forward strand.
CTCAGGAATCACTCTCGATGCTATTTCGTAAATCCCGTACCCATCCATATCCATCTCTCTTAAAACAGGATGCGTATATGACGATGCCAATGATGCATTTACGCTATCAATCATTTTCAGGGCTGCATGTTTTGAAGACATCCCGCCGAAGTGCGATGACAGAATCCCTGATGGTTCGTCACCATCTATGCCTCCTAATACAACTGCGCCTGCTCCATCCGCGAACAGAAGGCTGCTGTATTTCCTTCCGCGTATTGGTGAAAGTTTTTCCGCACCTACGACAGCAATCTTTGAATTGTAACCATTTCTTATGAGTGTGTCTGCGATGCGCACCGCCTTACACCATCCTTGACATCCTTCTATTACGTCAAAGAATTCTACATCCGATAGTCCTGATTTATACGCAACTTTTGATGATATAGCCGGAATTATATCTCCATCGTCACCTGTGTTGTGCGTAGTAATCACCATACCTATATCCTGTCTTGTGACTCTCGAACTCTTAAAACATTTTGTGAGTGCGATAGCTCCCATGTCGGAAGGCATCTCTCCAGGATTTGCCCACATTCGTGTCAAAACACCTATTGGCTCAAGGTTTTTTTGTGTTATAGGAACAGGCTGCCCTTCCTCATTCACGAGATTCCCTTCATCTATCAATTCTTGCGTGCCTACAACTCTCCCAGAAGTATATGATCCTGTTGCATAGATGACTGTATTTCTCATATAGTAGAGAAAACCAGTATTATATATAAATATTATTGAAAGAAAAAACAAAGCAAAATAAAAAATATCAGCAGCTTATACTGCTGCTTCTAGTCTTTCTTCTCGTACGAAGAATGCACATTCGCCGTCTCCGATGTTCGGAGCATCGACCAATTTTGCAACTCGAGAACCTTTCTTGCCTTTTCTTAGATAGATTCTGAATGTCGAGTTGTGACCGACAATGTTTCCACCGATTGCTTCTGTCGGGTCTCCGAAGAATGTGTCTGGTCTCGCCATGACCTGATTTGTTACGTAAACTACGAGGTTGTACATGTCTGCGAGTTTTGCAAGTATGTGCATGTGCTTATTTAGTTTCTGTTGCCTGTCAGCAAGTGTTCCTCTCCCAACGAATTCTGCTCTGAAATGCGCCGTCAATGAATCGACGACGATCAATTTCACATTGAGGCCGTTCTTTATCAAATCTTCAATTTTCTCTGCAAGAAGCATCTGATGGTCTGAGTTATATGCTCGCGCAACCTTTATGTTTCTTAACACCTGCTCTGGATCCATTCCTAAGCCCTTCGAGAATTGTACTATCCTTTCTGGCCTGAATGTCGACTCTGTATCGATATATACTACGGCTGCTGTCGGGTCCTGTTTCTGAATGCTGACGGACAATAGATGTCCTATCTGTGTTTTTCCTGAACCGTATTGACCAAAGCATTCTGTAATAGCCCTAGTCTCAAATCCGCCCTCCATCAAGGCGTCAAATGGCTCGCAAAATGTTGAGACTTTAGTTATCTGTGAACGCTTCTGCATCGCCTCTTCGCCAGTCATGAATCCCATATCCATACTTGCACGTGATGCCTGGATAATCTTTCTTGCAACTATGTCGCTTACGCCTGAGGCTTCAACAATCTCTCCGACTGTCGCGACAGCTATTGATAATAATGTATCGAACCCTGCAAGCGATAATTTTTCCGCAGTGCTTGGGCCGACTCCTGGAAGGCTCGTCACAGAAGTGTTGTTGCTCTTCTGAACCTTATTCAAATCTATATTCACATCATTGTCTAACTCATTTTCCACTATTTGTCTTCTTGCCATTTTATTTACCTCACTATTTTGTTTTTGAAAATATTAGATATAGCTGACGCTATATCGAAAATAAAAAAATAATAAATCAACTATCTGGATATCTCTTAGTAGATGTCTTCTTCTTCAGCATTGAGTGCCAGATGCTCATAGGCTTTTGTAAGCACTAAGATAGCTTTTGGTATGTCTGCCGTCCTAAGAGAATTAGTCGACTGCCACTCGTCATTCTTATCCTTGTAGCTCCTTTCGAAGGTTATAGACTTATACTCTACCTTCTTTCCATCCCTGACCACTTCGTTTGACCATATAGTGGCGGTTATCGCTCCTGACCTATATTTTGTCTCAGGTAGCTTTTTGCCCATTACGTCGTTGACGCTCGGGACTTTCAGTTGTACTTTTTTTGGTTCCATTTTATTACCTCTTGCTTGTCGCGTTTTATTTCATATCCCGTTATGGAGCCATAGACCAGACGGCCTATGCTCAGGGGATGAGGTTCAGTCTTTTTTGACTGACTAAACACTAAGAATACAGCCCCGTTTATATACTCTATGCAGGAATGTCTTGTGTGGGAAGTGAGATTTGTGTTCAAAACCTTCTAACGTGAAAATCTCTTTTTGACGCTATAGAATACTGATTCTCAAGTGATGCAGCATCACTCATGAATTAATCCATTTTTCTCGTCAGGAAGGTTTATATATGTTTATAAATAATAATATTTATAAATAAGTTTTGACTACAAGGATTATTCGCGTGAATTATTTTATTGTTGCGCGTTGCACTAGGAGGATGGTTTTTACGAGCTGTATATCAAAAAAGTGTTCGAGACAACATCACACAAAATCTGGTATAATTTTTCTTATTTAGATTATCGTCTAGATAATTCTATACTTTTTCACAATACGATTTTCTTAATAAAAATATTTGGAGGAATAATAGAATGAATGGAAAGACTATCCTTGAGATAAAATCTAAAGACAGACAGAAAGAGGTTGTAGTGAGCCAGAACGTTGTGATAGGCAACAGAATACCGAAAGATTACTTCGTCACGAAAGGATATGGAGAATCGGATATAACCGTTCATGCAGGTTCATACCATCTCGCATTGAAAGCCGCAGGGATAGAGACGGCAAACATAATGACTTATTCATCCATACTTCCATCTATCGCTACAGAAATTGAAAAGCCTGAGATAACCCATGGCGAGGTCATGGAGACTATAATGGCCGTATCTCACGCAAAGAAAGGTGAAAGAGCGACTGCGGGGATAATATATGGCTGGTTGCATGATAAGAAGACAGGAGAGAAATATGGAGGACTAGTCTGCGAGCATAACGGCAACTACGACGAGAAGGAAGTCGAAAAAAGGCTCATGGCTAGCATCAACGAACTCTACATCAACGGATTCAATGATAGGTACGACCTAAGAAATATACGTATGCTCACTGAGAGTTTTAAGACAAAAAAGAAGTACGGAACAGCCCTTGTCGCATTGTGCTTCAAGAACTATCTTGTGCCGATTGTGGGTTGATATGGAAATTAATTTATTTCCATAACATTTTTAATTATTCTATAGCTTCGTAATGTATGAACGCTGTTCTAATCACTGGAGCTTCGAGCGGCATCGGCCTCGAATTCGCAAAAATCTTTGCCAAGCACGGCCATAATCTTGTCTTGGTCGCAAGAAGCGAAGAGACTATGAAGGAGTTGAAGAGTCATCTCGAGAAGAATTTTGGGATAGAAGTGCGTATCATCATCCAAGACCTTAAATATTATAACGCCCCGCAGGCAATATATGATGCTGTTCAAAAAGAGGGTGTAAATGTGAACATTCTCGTGAACAATGCAGGTTTCGGTAATTACGGGAGATTCCAAGAGACCGATCTTGAGACGGAGCTTGAGATGATACAAGTAAATATAACCGCTCTTACACATCTGACTAAATTATTCCTCAGGGATATGGTCCACAACAATAACGGAAGGATATTAAACGTCGCAAGTACTGCTGCGTTCCAGCCTGGACCATTTATGGCGGTCTATTATGCAACAAAGTCATATGTCCTGTCGTTCTCAGAGGCACTTTCTGAAGAATTAAGAGGAACGAAAATAAAAGTCACAGCGTTATGCCCTGGGCCTACAAAGACGAATTTCCAGAAGACAGCAAAGATCGTCGGTGGAGATTTGTTCGGCAAAAATATTCCGACTGGTAAAGAAGTCGCAGAATATGGCTATGATTCTATGGTCCTTGGAAGGAGAGTTGCAATATACGGATTCAAGAATCGATTATTCGCGACTCTTGTACGGTTCTTCCCTCGCTCGCTTGTCACAAGAATGGTCAGGAAGATGCAAGAATAGATTTCGTTACTATCCTTAAGTTTAGAAATATTTTTAAAGCGACAACTATTCTTATATTTTATCATGAATACCGAGTTAGACTTTTTTAATCTCGAAAAGGCCGTATCACGATTCTCAAATTTTATCGACAGAGGAGTTGAAGGCGAACTTGAGTTAGGACCGTACCAAGACAGGAAAAGATCAGTATTATCGAGTTATGTAAGGTCGCTTATCCAACCACTGCCTATAGTCGAGTTGGTAAGAGGAGATAAGACTTCAGTAAGCAAAGGCTTCAAGAATATAACCGCTTCAGGATTATTTGGCATCGCAGGTATAGCAAGTATAGAGTCTGATAGAAAATTCGGATATATCGCAATAGAGACTGGAATCACAGACGAACACTCAGGATATTGCGGAATATATGAGACTATAAAATTTATTACAAGAGGTCCTATCAAACTGAAGAGTGGTGCAACCATCCCGAGACTAAGTATAAAGATAATGTGTTCCAAAGAAGAGCTTGACGAGAAAGAAATCACGCGTAAGGATTATTATAATAAAAGTGGCATATGGATATCATGGAACTATTCTCCAATAATACCAAGTGAATGGTTCTTGAAATAAATTCTAATTCTTCAGAAGCCCTATAACATCACTATGTATAACGCCATTTGATGCAACTATCTTTTTTGAATCAAAACTCCATTCTCTTCCATCGTAATCGGTGATTTTTCCGCCTGCCTCTCTCACTATGACGACGCCTGCAGCGACATCATGCGGAACGTTATTCAGTATGTATAACTCTGCATCACCCATTGCTATCTGGGCGAATTCGTATGAGCTTGCATCGATTATCTTGACAAGTCCGACACCATCTGCAACAGATTTTACTATCTGCAGACTGCCTTTATATTGTCCTCCGGAGTAATACAATGATTTCTTGAGTTCCCTATCAGACACATGTATCCTTTTGCCGTTTGCAAACGCTCCGTTGCCCTTCTCTGCGTGAACTAATAAATCTAAAGCAGGAAAATACAAAACCCCAAGAATTGGCTTTCCATTTTCTGCAAGGCCTATAGAAATTCCGAAGAGCGGAATGTTCCTTGAAAAGTTTGACGTGCCATCGAGCGGATCTATATACCACGTGTAGCTGGACCCGTTTGATTTTATTGTCCCTTCCTCTGCGCATATATTATGATAAGGAAAGGACGCAGATATGACTTCAACAAGTTTTTTCTCGGATGCAATATCTGCTTCAGTGACTATCGATCCACCGTCGAAGCGCTCATCTTTGTACATTATAAGATAATTACGCCCGTAATAAGACTGCAACACATTTCCTGCCTTAAGAACAGCATCAATCGCGGTTTCAAGCATGCGTGTATCATGTTTTGTCATTTTTACCCCCTTAACTACCACTTAGTAATTAAATCGTAATATTTAAATATTACTTGTAGTACTAAGCTACTACAATGATAGAGGAACTTGAGAACATCGGACTTTCACCGTATGAAGCGCGATGCTATGTCGCTCTTCTTAGGAGCGGTCCACAGAAAGGAAAAGATTTGGCGGACAAAGCTGAAGTTCCGCGCACATCGGTATATCCTAATCTTGAAAGTTTGGAGAAGAAGGGATTCATCACGTTAATCCAGAAAGAGCCGAAAATCTATCAGGCGAAAAAACCCGAGATAGCAATAGCGGCATTTATCGAAGGACAATCCAAAATGTTGAAGGAAAAAGCTAACATTGCGATTGCATCCTCAAAGGATATATCTTCGATAAATCCAAAGACAAATCATGAAGGCGTAGAGTTATTCGTAGGCTCGGGGCAGTCGTATAGGGCGGCAAAGCTTCTTGAGGAAAAGACGGCGAAAGAGTTATTGATAATAGGTTCAGGGAGTAGGTCTTCGGCCCCTGGAGCGGCGCATAATTGGATAGCTGCATCGAAAAGAGGAGTCGATATAAAAGTTATATTCGAGAATACGACAGGGATACCGGATATAATCACACAATTGAAAAAAAATCATATCGATGTAAGAGAACACAGATTTCCAAACATGGCACTCATAATTTCAGACAGGAAAATAACTCATTATGCGATAAAATCAAAGGAATTAAAAGAAGAAAGATTGGTCATGAGAGTAGAACACAAGGATTTCTCAGAGGCTCAGGTAGAGTTTTTCAACAAGATATGGAAGAGAGCGAAAAAAGTATAGTTAGTGACTATGTTTTCATAACATTTAAAAGCAATATAATATATAATTGATGAAAAGAGGGTGAGTATGGTTGGTCAATACTGAGCATTATTTTATTCTTACAGGTGGAAGGGCAATAAAGGATCTTAAGGAATTATCAGAAGTCCTGAAAACACTCGACCAGAAGACATTCGAATATCACGTCAATGATTCAAAGAATGATTTCGCGAATTGGATAAGATACGTCTTCCGGAACAAGAAACTCGCAGAGACAATAGAGGATTTAAGATACTCTGACCTGAAATCGATAATCAAAATAATCAACAGATACGTGAATCAGGTGATGATACTCGTCGTCAACGGCGGAAGTTCATCGGTAAAGTTCCAGCTTATAGAGCTCTCAGAGAAGAATATACTGATAAAAGGCATGGTCGATGCAATAGGCCTCGACAGGTGCTCGATATCACTCACATTCAACGGTGAGAAGACTACAAAGAGCGCGAGCGTAAAGAACCATGATGAAGCGATAAACCTTGTCATCAGAAGCCTTCTCGATAACGATATAATCGGAGATATCGGAGAGATAAGAGCCGTAGGCCACAGAGTAGTCCATGGCGGCGAATCATACACTAAACCTATAATCATCACCGGGACCATAATAGATAAACTCAAAGAGCTCTCGTCGCTTGCCCCGCTGCATAATCCTGCAAACATAAGCTGCATAGAGGCATGCATGCGAGTGTTCAGCTGCCCGCACGTAGCCGTGTTTGACACAGCGTTCCATTCAACAATGCCTATAGAGAAATACTTATACGGTCTCCCATATGAATATTATGAGAAGCATAAGATAAGAAAATACGGATTCCACGGCTCAAGCCATAAATATGTAAATGGATTGATACAGGAATATTATAGGCTCAAGAAAAAAAGGAACCCTAAGATAATAATATGCCATCTAGGGAATGGTTCAAGCATAACGGCGATAAAGAACAACAAATCCCTAAACACGACGATGGGATTCACTCCGCTCGATGGCCTGATAATGGGCACTAGGTGCGGACACCTTGATCCTGCAGTCTCAATACACATAGGAACAAGTCTTGGCCTCAATTACGAGCAGCTTGGAAAGATACTAAATAAACAATCAGGACTTTTAGGGATAGGCGGATTCAGCGACATGCGAGACTTGAGGAAGAACCAGAAGGACAAGAAGGCACAACTCGCCATGAAGATGTTCGCTGACCGCGTCACACACTACATAGGCGCATACATATCAGAGCTCAATGGCGTCGACGGGATTGTCTTCACTGCAGGCATAGGAGAGAATGCATTCTACATAAGGAAGATGGTGCTTGACAACTTCGCATACCTTGGCCTGAAACTAGACGTGAGAAAGAACGAAAAGAATGATTTCATAATCACAAGGAACGACTCCAAGATAACCTGTTTCGTTGTCCAGACAAATGAAGAATTGCAGATAGCGCGAGAAACAAGGGCACTTCTAAAATTATAGATATACTTCTGAATTCATGTCGCAATGAATTAGGTAGAAATATCAGTCGCTGAATCCGCAGTATCTCAATAATTTCTCCTTAAGGTTTTTCTCATCGAGAAATTTCTCACTTCTGGAGATGCACATGTCGATTATTCTGTCATAGTCAGAGTCCTGCCACAACTTTCGTATGAGATCCTTGTAATCGGCATCAAGGTTTCTTAGAACTATGCACAGAGCGTATAAATCATCCATGTAACCATACGCGCCATAGACCTCTTCAGGAAGAACATCGTTAGGATTCACAAGATAGCCTAATGAAGAACTTATCAGGAGCCTTGAATTCCTATCGATAGTATCATCGTCAAGTATATTGCATAATAGCTCGAATATCCTCGGAATATATAGAACGACTTCATCAAAACTCTCATTGCTGTTCTTTATCTCTTCCATCTCATCCTTTAGATAATCAAAATATGTCTTCTTCACCATTGCATATAGCGATACGAGTTTATATTTTTTTGCATTCCGAAAGAGATATCAGATTTTTGGAATTTCATGCAATTTCCAATAAAATTATAAAACTATATGCTAAAGTATGTTCATGATGCTGAAGAGAGAGCCAGAGGACTTTATCGTTGAGGAGATACCTGTCGGTGAGTGGACAGGCAATGATGAGCCTCGAGGAAGATATTCTATATACAAACTCAAGAAGACCAACCTAAACACGGAGGAGGCCGTCAGCATAATCTCAAGAAAATTCAACATAAACAATAAGGAGATAAAATACGCTGGCGCAAAAGACAAACACGCCGTGACAACCCAATATATAAGCATCCCTAAATATCATAAACTAGGAAACTTTGAGGATGAGAGACTTTCATTGATACATACAGGATATA
>CAZFVG010000016.1:0-14316 GCA_964522135.1 uncultured Methanosarcinales archaeon
GTTCTGGCAGTGGATATTGTACTGGAAACACTAAGATGCAATCGGATTCTAATATTTTCGGCACGGGAAGCTATTCTTGTTATGGATCATGTAATAGTGGATCGTGCAAACCCTCAAGCTGCACTTGTGATGTTGCTTACAACTCTGATGCAAAATGCGCTGGACTCGCTCCGGGATCACATGACGCGCTGCACTGCGGGGACCATTATGGAACGACGTCAAATCAATATTTCATGTTTGAATGCGACAATTGCGCAATCAACACTGCCGTCAAAAGATGCCTGTATCAACCGGCTATCGGATGTTATTATGGAAGCAATACGGGCAAATGTAATGGCAAACAGCCTGGAGATTCCATCAACGAATGCGTGCCTGGCATAGGAAACACTAATGTTCCAGATAAATGTGATAGCACGTGCGGTCTCATAGATGACGGAACGACATGCAAACTAGGCAATGGATGTAATGCTGACACGAGTTGTGATAACGTGCAAATAGGAAATGCAGCAACGGGAAGCAATAATAAATGGTGCGATAATACATGTCAACCGCAGGAATGTCCAAATAATAAAGCCTTCAAGAGAGGATCCTGTTTCGTAAATGCATGTACTCCAAAGATAGGGCTCTTGACAGGAATAAGCGATGATTGCAAAACAGGCGCCGTATGTTGTGGAACTGGAAAAGCAAAAGAAGGAGAGTGTGTTTCGGATCCAAGCCAGTGCGATATAAGCTATTAATTCAATAAATTTTGTGCTCATAAAACCGCAAGATATATAAATACGCTTGGCGGGTATTGTTTAAAAAGGTGGGTAGGTTAAATGAATTTGAAGTATACTAGTTATTACTTAGTATTGTTTCTATTAATCTTTAGCATTACCGTTCAAGTTGCGTACGCTGACACATGCTACGTAAGACCGACTTCATGCGATATAAGCCCAACATGTTCTCTAGGAGAGCCTCCGGCAAATTGTCAAGCGATAACAGTGCCTACAGGACAGTGCGCAGAAGGCGGAGCGCCAGGATGCGACGTCGGATGTTGTTGCGCAACAAACATCGGCCAGACACGAAGAGCATTATGCAGTTCTTCAAATTTTATCGAAGGATATAGCCCAGATTGTTCAGCGGTATGTGGAGCAAACCCTCCGACATGGAGCCTCACGGGTTATGTAAAAGATTCTTCTAGCAGTTTCTTACAAGGAGCGATAGTGACGCTCGACGGAACGACGACAACATCATCAGATATACATGGCAAATACACATTCAATAATCTTCCACAATCAGGATATAGTATCAACGTAAACTTCAATGGATGCCAGAACAGCACGCACATAACATTAGATTCTAATAAAGAGGTCAACGTAACAGTCAATTGCTCATCGTACATCTTGAGCGGATACGTCTTAAATGCTGCAGGAAGCATCGTCAGTAATGCCAATGTGAATTTCGTAAACTATGGTGTTCCATATTCTGCGACTACAAATATAGTCGGATTCTACACTTTTAGCGGCATACTTCAGGGGAGTACGTTCACAATAGTTGCAAGCTCAGGTACATGTCAGGGACATATAGATATATCAAACATCAACAGCGCACTCACAAACCAGAATATAACCGTGAACTGCGGCAATTCAAATATAACAGGTCTTGTAAAAGATGGGTCAACGCCTTTAGGTGGAGCGAGAGTCGCAACAACGACTGGAGTTTCTACGATGAGCGATTTCACAGGAACGCTCGGGCATTATCTTTTATCAAATATTCCTAATGGGCCCGTAATGATAAGCGCGCAGTGGACTGGCGGCGTTGCACCGACGGTAAGAACGTGCATAAACAGGACTGTGATATCGAATCTTAATGGAAATTTGAATGGGTTCGACTTAAGCATGCAATGCTGTGATGAGACGACGACAAAAACTTCTTGCACAAATAATCAAAGGATTGTTACAGTATCTAGATCAGGATCGCCAGGCGCATGTCCTTTGCCATTGAATCCTGCGCCATACACTGAATCATGTGTCCAGCAGGTAGCATGTGAATGGAATTATACGGGATGGTCACAATGCAATATAGGAGACATCCAAAGGACAAGAAGCGTCAGTGGAAAGATAAGTACGCCTGACTGCAACGAATCGCTTGATTCTGGGCCACAGGTATTGACAGATGTATGTCCGACACAATGCGGCGACGGATATCTTAACACTTCTATACTACTGAACAACGGACTTGGAGAGCAATGTGATTACGCTTCGACTGGTCCTCTTGCAGGAACTTTCAATGTCACTCCAACATGCATAAACATGTATAACGGTTCGGGGCAGGTAACGACGATACAGAGTCTTATCCCTGCATGTAATCAGCAGACATGTCTGTGTATTCCTCCACCTCAACCGCCAGTATATCCTCCATGCATTCAAGATTCTGGTTGGGTAAACATAACGAATATCACAAATGTATGGCAGCAGCACGCATTCGATATTTCGTGGAATATGAGTAACCAGACATGCCAATCATTCGTAGATCATTATTCGCTCAAAATATGTAACAACAGGACTGGCGTGTGCTATGATGTAAATAATTTTTATGGAGTAAATAGTTCTATAGACAAAGGACTTAGAGAGTATATACATCTAAGCAATTACACTAATCCATCGCCAATAGTTATCGAAGAGAATACACAGTATTGCTATCAGCTGACAGTCCAATTCAACGATAGCGTCACACTCCAGAATAGAACGAAAACTACGGTGCTATGCGCTGTTTCAGGGAACGAGCAATGTATGGATCCTCATTACAATCAATGGTGCATCGGAAACAATTTGGCGAATTGTCTTCTTAATAACACGCTTAACGCAACTCAAGCGTGTACTGTCGGAACGTCGACAGGATATTGCAGGCAAGACGCGAGCAGCGGTGGGACAGCCTCATGTTATAGCATTGGCACAACCGATTGTGACATGTGCAACGGAGCATTCGGGATATTTAGTTATGTCGATGCAAGGCCTTACAATTCTGCAGGAAAGACAGTCATCTGCCCAAGCATATCAAGCCCGAATCCGTGGAATGATGATTCGAGCGTAGTGTATGGATGTTATATGGACTTCTCTGTGAAGACCACTATCGATCAATCATATAGTTGCAGCAACGTCAACACATGCTACGACTACAAATCTCAAAGTTCATGCCAAGATGATTATTGCCAGAAGTTTGGAACTACTGGAGGAAATTCATGTCAATGGGTGTCGTATACATCTGGCGGCTTAGGAACAAACATATTCGGTGAAGGCATGTGTAGGCCGAGAAATGAATCGCAACAGATATGCAACCTTTGCACAAATCCGGCATATCAGAGATTATATCCTGAATGTACGAAGGACACGTGTTCTCTTTTCGGAAACTGTTATTTCTCAAAGCCTGATGCTGGAGCTGTAAGTTGCATCAATAAGGCTGATATGACATGCAGGTTATATGTCTCGGCTCAGGATTGCGTAAATTCTACAGGATTATACAGGAACATCAGCGTAGACTTGTTTAATAACAAGGTAAACAGCGACGATGTAGTCGGTCTTGACGTATGTAAATGGGGAAAAGTCGAGATAGGATTTAGTGCCACCACACCAGCTATGACCAATGGTCATTGTTATAGGGATGCAGATGTTGGAAATAACTACGACTGTAATCAGACCTCGACGTTAGGTTTCAATAGGACGTTATGTGAAAAAGATGTAATCCCGCCAACGACAAACATCAATCATAGCATTTCATATGGAATGATGATGAACCTCAACGGCCAGGTTTTCATAACGGATAACAACCCTTGGGGAGTCTCTGACTCCAATGATAAACAGATAAAGACGTATTATTATTTAGTAGAAGGACGGGATGGCGGAACGTGTGGCAATCCTGCGAACATTGTGACAACAGGTTCTCAATATTACGATACTCCAGTAGATAGCGCTGCCGATCCTATATGTAACGACGCAACGTCTTTGGGGAAATTCTGTTCAGATAATGGCTATTCACAGTACAGTCTTGGACGAAGTCAAGGCACAGGATGCGTCCAATGGAATGCTCACACGTGGGAGTATAACGATGGCGGCTCTTACAATGCAGTCATGTGCTTTAACAGCTACGATAGTGGATGTCCTGCGATATATCATCGCCCAACAATGCTCCTGGATACATCGTCAAGTCAAGCGTATATAATAAACGTCTCAAAATTCTCGACAATGGCCGGACAAGCAGTAAATGCGACAAATTCGAAGAATCATATATTCACGTTATATTATTTCTCAGAGGACCCTGCAAGGAATATGGAGCAGGTGAAAAATTTCTCTTTTATACTCGATACTGAACCTCCAAATGTCGGAGTCGGTTATTCGATGGACTCCTATAACATAAGCAAATATCAGTGGCTTACAAATCTCAGCGTCACATTGACGCTGCTCAACAACGAATCATCGATGCCAGTAGATTGTTCATTCCAATTGCTTCCTCCGACAGACAGCATATTATCTTACATGAGATTTGCGGGACAGGAAGTGCATAACATACCATCTACAATGCCTCCATACATAACAAAAATAAATGTGACAGGAGGCACTCTCAGTACGATGTATCCTGGCCTATACGACGATGATTACGATTATAATCTTACATGCACAGATGCCGCGCAAAATATCTACAGCATCAAAAACACTATCCATATCGAGGGAGATTCAAGAATATCCGCTCCTGCACCAAAGGATATGACATTCACAAATTCAACAGGCAATAATCCATTCCCTGGACATATCAGCATCAACACTACAAGCAATGGTACATGCAAGTATAGCACTGTTCCTCCAATAGGATACGATACAATGAATCCTATGGTTGAAAGCAATGGAAAATATCATATCCTACCAGTCACCCTCATCACTCCTGATGAATCCAAAGTATACTTGTATTATATATGGTGTAACCTTACGATAAACGGCGAATCGAATATAATTCCTGGAGATCCATCTGACAACGTCTTCTATGCTATAGACGATCTTGCACCTAAGACTAGCCTCGTATATAGCAACACTGGAATGCCATATGACAACACTTCGATATCAAAAGAACTTTTCCTGAATCTTAACTGCAACGATAGCAATCCATTACTCAAATCGCCCGCAGGAACGAGCATGGCATTCGGATGCAACAGCAGCGAGATGTATTATTGCATCCCTGCAATTAATGGAAGCAATAGCTGCGCATCACCATCAGACTATTCTTTATATGGCGTAAATAGCATACACCTAGATTACACCACCGGCAACTCCACAGATAAATCCAATTATGGAAATAGACCTACAATCTTCTATTATTCAATAGACAACGGCGGGAACAAAGAAACTCCAAGGTTCAGCAAGCTAAACATAAAAAACACAGACCTTCAAGATCCAGAAATACAATTAAAAGCAGGATTCGGCGGCGTCGACCAAACTGTAGAATATCCATACGATTCTAACGGACCAATCATCGTCAACAGTTCATATCTGGGTCTAGTTATAAACTACACCGGAGAATCGAACATCAGTATAATCTACAGTGTAAAGAGGACAAGCGATGTGCTTAACGTCCCTATAACAGAAGATACGGCGCTAAATACACTTGCCATATTCAAGATGCATCGCGACTATTTCGACAGCGGAGAATATTTATTGACGATAAACGCCACGGACGACGATAGCAACAACAAGATATCGAGTCTGACATTCACGATGGCCCATCCTAATAATTCAGCATGGCTCGACACTCCAGAACTCGGGATAGGACAGACAAGATATTACAATATAACGGTAAACACCACATACGCTTCTACATGCAAGTATAGCCTAACCCATCTTGCATGCAACAGCTATTGCAATTACGCGGATAGCTCGGAGCATGCCTTCAGCTCTACAGGAGGGATAACACATGTCATTATAGGTTACGACGGCAACACCGCATCAACATTGTATGTTACATGCAGAACGACAGGAAGCCTCGATGATAGTGATAGTTCATATGTAACGACATCATTCCCAGTCGGATACCAGGGCAATGGGCCTACCATAGAAAATATAACATATGTCAACAGCCCTGCAAGAGACAATCCTTATGCAAACGAGATAATAGATCCTTCCTACAATGCAATTATTATACAGGTCGCAACGGACCAAAACACAATATGCAGCATAAACGGTACGAATGGAAACTCTCAATTGAACATCTATGATGTCATGGATAATGAGGATTTTAGCGATTACACAAATTATGGAAAATATTCGAACACCCACACATATTTCATGAACTATACTGGAAGGCTTCCATTTGGAACTACACAATCAGTATTCAATTATACCATAAATTGTACAAATTATGCCCAACAGAACTCGGCCCAAGATATAAACATCTCTTATAATATAGCAACCAAAGGACCCGTCATAAGCCACACTATAGATAATACATTCGTGACTTCAAAGAGCGTCAACGTAACATGCACCGGATACTGCACTCCTAACTATAGCTATAACATATTATCAGATATGGCTATACCATGTTCAGGGCCATACGCTAACACCGGAACATATGGAACTCTTCTAATAGTAAGAAACACTTCGAAGATCTGCATATCTGGCAACGATATATTAGGCAGAACAGCAAAGGACGAAGCGAACGTAACTATAAGGAACTTCGATAGCGGAACTATAAACATAACAAGTCCAAGATTCTTGAACGACAGATACGTCATCGGCCAATACAATACGTTCGACTTAAACATAACGACCCTTGATAATGCAACATGCAGATACGGATTGATATCAGACATGCCGGACTTCGAGTACTACGTCTTGCCTAACGACTATGCCCAATTATATAACGCACCTCAACTCTTACAATTTAATCATACAGGTAACACTACACACCAGATATTATCACTTACGCTCCAAACCGGCAACATAGTGGATTATCCAGCAGATACAATACCAGAATGGATAGTGATATGTAATGTATCCAATGTCGATCCTACAAGTACACCATACATAAGTAAAATATTGCGAATGGGATGGGACAACACCCCTCCAGCCTTCATATCATTGACACAGATTCCTAATCCCGTAACTGATTACAGCGACAGGAAATCAACAATCAATATAGCTAGCGACGACAACTCGATGTGCTACGTAAACGGTACGTTATTCAGCTCATATAGGTCAGACCCTACACGAAACGACACTTCAACATATAGCGATTATCAAACAAGCCATGACGATAAAGAATATTATACTAATCCAGAAAACACATACAACACAGATATAACCTACAACTATAACATCTCATGCCAGAACACAGCCGGATTATGGAACTCACAAATAGTCGGGATAAGATACCATCCCGACAGCAACATAATCGTAACAGGAACAACTCCAATAATATCCAATTCTACATCAGTAAGTATAGGAGTCAACACAAGCATAATAGCAGAGTGTGACCTTGTCGTAGGCGGCTCTGACAAAGGATGGATGACTGGAAGAGGGACAAAATCAGACAACAAAAACCTAATACTCATCCCAGGAAAATACGACGTCAATATAAACTGCAGGGTGCCTACAGTCACATCAATAACAGGCTCTCTAAATTACAAACTGATAATCGATACTCAAAAGCCAGTCGTCAACCTAAGCGGCGACGATAGAACATGCAGCCTATCTGCATTGATGGCAAGGATAGATATAAGCGATGATCTTGGAGATTCGAACATAGTCGGATACAATTACTCCGTCTATGGACCAGGTATGACAACATATTATGGCTCAGGTACAGCCGCTCACGATACTATAACGTATTCAGGAACACTCGTAAGCGGAACACAATATCACATATCGGCATGGGCAACAGATATGTCAGGAAAGACAAGCGACCTGAAAACTATAGATATAATAGCAAACAACCCAGATAACAGCATACCATGTGACGCTACTCCTCCAACAGTCACAATAAGCGCTCCAATCATAATCAATAACACCATAGCGATTATAGATACGAACTGCACCGACCCTAGAGGAGTGGGCACTAATTATAGCTCTAGCGGATGCCTTCAGACATACAGCTACGGTATAAGCAATACAAATAATTGCAGTGGCGTAATCTATAGCAATTCAGGAACATATACATACGTCGACGGCGTGAATACATCAAGAGAATTAATATTATATGGTGGAGAAAAGACTCTATGTATAGAAAGTCAGGATAAGGCAGGACTCATAACATATTCCAAACAAACTATAAATCTTACAGAAATATCATGCGGCGATTCACAGATAGAGGTAAAGCCTCCAATTTCAAAATTAGGAGACACCACAAAATATGATGGATGGAACGATGGGACATACAACAGCCTGCCTAATGAGATGTGCGACAGGACAAACTTAAACGGCAAGACATGCATGAATATAGGATCAGGTGTCAGTGGGACACTTGCATGTACAAATACATGCCAGATAGACGATAGTGCATGCACTAACGGAGTAGGCATAAGCCTTAACAATCCATTACCATTCGGAATATCTTCAATCATGCCATACAACGTCAGCATATCCACAAATATAAGCGCTACATGCAGGTATGGCGACCTTATCAATCCAACAGATATCGCTGCGACATACGCCGGCATAACATCGACGATGATTACATCGAATCAATTGACTCATACTCAATCCGTAAGAGGACTTAATGCTGGAGAATATTATTACATGCAAAAATATGTTGTGTGCAATGCCACGTCACCAGGATACACTGGCCTTGAGAGCAAGAGATATGGACTACTAGGCATATGGCAAGGATATGATGCGAGCGCGCCTATAGTAGCTGTATCATCAACTAAAGACAGTGTAGTCGATTGGAACGACAGAACTCTTACTATATCTGCAAGGACAACAGATAATAATGGTAATTATGTAGGAACAGTATGTTACATGGATGATGGAGTGCATCAATACATAATGCCTCCTGGAATCCCATCAGAATACAGCACCTACGATTCTGAAAGCGATATGTTCGTGGACTATTCAGTAATGTATAACAGTCCTACTCCAAAGACTTTCACATATACGGCAAACTGTTATGATAAGGCAGGGCTCAATTCTACAGGCACAGCCACGGTAAACTACAATCCAATAAATTATATAACTATAACGAAGACAAGTCCAGAAAGCACATATGGAGGAACAACATATGTCCGATTCGATACAACACCAATAGAATTCACGACAAACATACTATCGCAGTGCAACATAACGGATCTTGATGGAACTCACAGAGTAGATGCAGACGGCTCGCTGAAGAAGACTCACAGCGCAGCAAGCGTTCACATAGGGTACTCTCCAATAAATATATCGATAAAATGTACGGCGCCATTCGCAGCAGGAATCACGACTGCCGGGACGGCCAAGTACCAGTTCGTCGGGAATTCGACAGGACCACACGATCTAACGTTGAATGTATCTCACAACTCATGCAGCCTATCCAGCATCGACATAGTGTTCGATCAAGAGGACGTGACAGGCACAGGCATCAGCTATTACAATTATACCGTAGATGGAGTGAATTGGCAGACAACAACAAATAATCACATCACAGTTGTAGGATTATCTTTAACAGACAATCAATCGTACACTACTCAGGCTCAAGCGATAGATAATGCGGGATTCAAATCAAATGTAGCCACTACAACGTTCATTGCAAGAAGTCCTACATCATATTACTGTGATAATACCGCTCCGGTGATGGGTATACAGTTACAGAATCAGACGAGCATATTCAGCAGGAATATAAACATAACATGTAGCGATGCACATTGCGCAGATAACTATAATTATTCCATAATAAACCAGAGCGACGATTGTCTCAGCGCTACGTATACAACAAGGGCTTATATCGCGTCATCATCAGGATCAAAAGTAGGAACACTTAATATAGGAACCAATTCAAAATTATGTATAGTTGGATATGACCAGAACGGCAATGTAGGATATGCAAGCGCTAACATATCTGTCGTCAACAGGAATACAGGAACACTGCGAGTTATCAGGCCTACATTCTTAGCGGATAGATATATAGTCGGGACCAATAGCAGCATGCAGATAGAGCTTCAGACAGACGTAGATGCGGCATGCGGATATATCGAAGGAGTTCCAACAAGCGATACATTAGCGTATAGCATAGCTACGAACTTCACAAGCACAGGAAGTACGGATCACATAATTACTATCAACATTCCTCTAGCAGACAATTGGAGAGAATGGTACGTCATATGTAGAAGAGTTGACGCTATAAATGAATCAGAGGCATACATAACAAAAGTATACGTCATAGGGTACGACGTGAGCGCTCCGACAATCACGTTACTGACGACGACAAATGTCACAGACATCCTCAACACCACATCGACTCTCACCATACACACTGATGATTCGACAGTCTGTTATAGAAACGGAACGATAATAAACGGTCTCAACGATTCCAATTATAACGATTACAACCCGGTGCATATAGAGCATATAATTTATCCATTCATCTCTACACCAACAACATTCAATTATAATATAGTATGTAAGAATTTCGCCCAGGTTAATAGTGCACCTGTGATTGCTAAGGTCAGCTACGCGTTGAATACTACAATAACTATAGAGAAAGTTTATCCTACAGGAGGGAACGATATATACACTCCAACAGGCTCAACTGAACTCGACGTAAGGACTAATCTTCAATCTACATGCAGCGCCACGATAGGGACGACGACACAGACGATGACACCTCAGCCATCAAGCGACGTGTATTACTATTACAGCACCATACTAAATAATCTTCAGAATAGCAGCACTGTCACAGTATCTTGCATAAGAGCTGGAAGCAACACGGCTACAGCGACATATAACATATATGCAAACAGCCAGAATCCACAGGGCTTGAACATATTCGTCCCTTCGGACTCATGCAGTCTTACAGGGGCGAACATAGGATTTAGCACCACGTACAGCCAAAGATCAATAGATCATTATTCATATCTTATCGGAGGAGTGAAAGATTATTGGACTAACGTTCCGGCAGTTTCTGGGACCACAACGACAACCGCAAGCGCATCACTCAACGATGGACAGTCATACGATATCGTAGGGATTGCTGTAGATAGTGCAGGATTCAATTCAAGCGTCGCGCATCAGATGTTCACGGCAAGAGATCCATCAGGGAAATATTGCGAGAATATCCCGCCGACAATAACTATAACGAAACTATCCAATTCGATATATTATTCAGATATGGCCGTGAGCTGCAACGATAACATAGCAAACAATTGCAGGAGCGGTTTCGATTATTCGTATATAACGGGCGGAGACTGCAGCACAGCAGCATATAATGTCAGCGAATATTATGGGAATACATTGACGTTTGATTACTCTGGGACGTTATGTGTAAGAGGATATGATTTCAAAGGCAATGCGGGTTACGCGAATTATACTATATCAGTGGTCAGCGTGGACAGCGGAAAGATAAACATAACATATCCTATATTCCTTGAGGACAGATATATAATATCTGCAACAAAGACTACGAACATCACGTTCACTACAGACATGAGCGCTTCATGCAAATACATAAAGGCCGATGTGCCTTTATCATCAAACAACACTCAAGTATATTCTGCAGCTCCATCAAACGCATCGACGTCTAATGGATTGACTCATAAAATAAGCGGTTTCTATATATCGAGTCCTGCAGGCATATGGGAAGATTGGTATATAGTGTGCATGAAGAGCAACGTCACATTAGAGTCAGAAGCTTATATAACAAAGGTTGTAAGGATAATGTATGATCCTTCTGCTCCAAATATAATACAATTGACAGCAACTCCTGTAGTAGACCGGATGAACAAGACATCACAGATAAGCATATCGACAGATAGGCCTGCCGTATGTTACGTCAACGGGGCATCAATAGATGGAAATATAGCATCGTCAGATTCGTATGCATTGACTCACGGGATACAGGAGAGTTATTGGAGCATCACAGACGACAATTACAGAGAATTTAATTATAGTGTGTACTGTGTCAACAGAGCGCAACTTCAGAGTGCTCTCACAAGCGTAATAGTGAAGTATAACATAAGCGACAATCTAGTCATCCAGAAAGTAGCTCCTGATGGAAATAATCGAGTATCATACATTACTGGAAACAGCACGATACTTTCATTGAAGACAAATCTTCAGGCTTCATGCAGCGCTTTACTTAACGGCGCCGCTGTAACATTAGTTGCATCAGGTCCTTCTGGAGGGGAATACTATTACGATACAAACCTCAACAATCTCAATAGTACGAATACTGTAAATGTCACATGTATCAGATTAGGCGTTACCCAGACTGCATCATATATCATATACGCCAATGTAAAGGGACCTTCAAACATGAACATCGCATCTGGATTCATAACATGCAGCCTTTCAGGAATCAACATAAACTTCAGCGCTGTCGATACTGGCACAGGAATAAGCCGATACGTGTATTCCGTTACAGATATAGGCAAGGGGACGACTGATAGTGGATTCACAACTTCAGGGAATATCACTTACTCGCCATCGAGCGGTGCAGGACTCGCAAATGGAGATACTTATAGGATTGACGCGTACGCCCTGGACAACAGTAATACGCCTTCGCTCACATCGACTATCGTTGTCAAAGCGACAGATAACACTTATCCTTCATGCGATAATACCGCTCCAAGAATAGTCGTAACTCCAACGCCGACAGCATATCTTGACGTATATAACGCCCAAGTAGCGTGTACAGATACCCAGAGCGGATGCACGGATACATTCAGTTATAGTCTGATAGGAGCAGGCCAGAACTGCAACACTACGGCCACTTATTCATCAAGCGGATTATATTCAAACAGCCTGACATTGACAAATAATGGAAGATTATGCGTCGAGGGATCAGATAAGAATTCCAACATCGGATATGCATACGCAGACATAACAGCAGTTGTGAACGACGCCAATCCAATAAATCTTACGACAAACACTACTTCGCCACAAGTATCATTATATCCAGATGTTATAGTCACAAGTAATCCTATTGTCAATATTAGCTTAGAGAGCGATATAAACGCTATGTGCAGATATGTCCAGAATACTCCTTCAAGCAATCTGACGGTATTATACAACAATGCAATGCCATTAGATGTGACAGGCAACAAGACGCACATAATATACAACTTCAATACAAATTCAGCGTATAGCACATTCATATATGTAGTCTGCAACGCGCCGCAATTATCTAACAGCCAATATTCTATGATGGCAATCAGGGTAGTATACATACCAATGAATACGACTCCGAACATAGTAGCAACAGCGACTCCACAAACGGTGTTTGACTGGAATAACAGGGCATCTTTATTGAAGATTACTTCAGATACGGAGACAGTATGCAGCGTAAGTTCAGTAGTGGACAAGAGCAGCAATACGCCTTACTCGAGCGGAGATCTAAGCAACGCGCTTACATACTCTATAAATCATGAGAGACAGTTGAACTGGACATCGACAACGCCATCATTGTCGATATTCGATTATGAGATAATATGTAAGAATCTTGCAGGAACTCCAGGCAACGCCCAATTGAACGTCACATATAACATAACTAGCGACATAGGGTTGACGATGATATCGCCACTTTCACAATCAAAGAGAAGCTTCACAGTATACGTCCAGACAGCAATAATCACTAGTTGCACGATGGTTTGGAACAATGCAAACCTTGGCACTATGACAGATGATGAATTAGGGCTCACACATTTCGAGGATGTCAACGTAACAGCGGACGGATCGTATAACACTCAGATAACATGCACGATACCGTACGTTGGAAAAACAGCGACAGGAAACTATACTATAACAGTCAACACGACAGCTCCCGTAGTAATTCCGCCATATTGCGGCGACGGAATAGTAACCGGAACCGAACTATGCGACGGCACGAATCTTAACGGATGGACGTGCGCAAGATTGAATCCTGCTAGCTATATTGGCGGAACTCCGATATGCAAGAGCGACTGTTCAGGATTTGACGTGAGTAATTGTGATGACGGAGCCGGTTATTGTGGAGATAATAAGGTAGAATGGCCTAATAGTGCAGGAATTTTCGAAGGATGCGACGGAAGCGTATCCTCAGCATTGAGTTGTCAAACTTATAATTTCACAAGCGGATCGCTCAGCTGCAGCAATTGCCAGATAAATACATCAAGATGTGTACAGG